>JAUYFP010000105.1 GCA_030690875.1 bacterium
TAAACCAGAGTATAAGTAGTTCCTAGATCAATGCCGATTTTTTTGATAAACATTCAAGCTTGCTTATTTAATATCCAAAATTTTATACTTGCTTATTCCGCCGGGTAAATTCACTTCAAATTCCTCACCCACTTTTCTAGACATCATAGCGCTTCCCAATGGAGATTCCAAAGAAATTTTTTTATTTATCGGATCCGCTTCCATAGAACCGACAATCATAAATTCCATTATTTGTCCGCCTCGATCAACTTTTACCTGAGAACCAATAGAAACCTTACCTTTAATATTCATATTATCTTCATCAGCCAAGACTGCCGATTTTACAATATGCTCCAATTCCAAAATATGGCCCTCAACAAAGGCTTGTTCGTCTTTGGCTTCTTGATATTCAGCGTTTTCCGACAAGTCGCCGTATTCTTTGGCTTGTTTTATCCTGTCGGCAACTTGATGACGCTTATTATTTTTCAGATAGTCTAATTCTTCTTTCAATTTCTTTAGACCTTCCTGAGTAAAAACTTTTTTCTCCATAAAATATTTTTATTTTTTCACTTTATATTAAAAAATAATTTTAGCAAATTATTGCGAAAAATACCACTCCATGAATTCCCGAGAAATTGTCACTGCTAAACCTCTGTCGCCTCCTTCTTCCACCAAAACAGTCATTACTATTTTAGGATCTTCGTAAGGCGCAAAAGAAGCAAACCAAGAATGAGGAGTTTTATTTTTATTAAATTGAGCTGTGCCTGTCTTGCCGGCCACTTTGACTGGCACTGACTGCAAGCTCTGGGCAGAACCGCTGACTACCGTCTTCCTTAGAGCTTCCCTTAGTATATTTAAATTACCAGATGAAATGATATTCGTCAAAGCGATTTCCGGCTTTAGTTCATTTTGATTAGTCTCCAACTTTATTTCTTTTATAAAATGTGGCTTATACACTGTGCCACCACTGGCAAAATATGACATTAAATTGGCAATTTGTATAGGGGTTACTAGCAAATAACCCTGACCAATGGATAAGTTATAAGTATCGCCCAAATACCATCTTTCGCCACTTGACTCTTCTTTCCATTCTTTACTAGGTAAAAAGCCCTCATCTTCCAGTGTCAAATCAACACCGCTATTTTTGCCTAAACCAAATTTCTTGGCGTAGTCAATAATTTTATCAGCCCCCAGCCCAATGTCAAGCCATTCATTGTTACCGCCGCCAATAGAATAAAAAAAAGTATTTACCGAATCAGCTATGGCCCAATAGATATCAGTGGAACCATGACCACCCGGCCGCCAATCAGGAAAAAAATTACCACCAACATTTATTCCGCCAGTGCTATTTACTCTAAAATTTTCAGTAATTATTTTTTCCTCTAAGGCGGCGGAAGCGACTATTGGCTTAAAAACCGATCCCGGCGGATAAGTGCCGGCTGTTACCCGATTGAGCAATGGTGTGGACTCATCTTGAATTATAGCATTATAATCGTTTTTGTTTAAAATAGTGCTAAAAATATTATTATCATAGGCAGGCAAAGAGTTCATGGCTAGTATTCCGCCGTCTTTAGGGTCCAAAATCACGGCTGCCATTTTTGGCTTATCATAAAGCTCGGAATTTTTTTTCATTATTTCAAATAATTTGGCCTGGGCTTTGGCATCAATGGTCAATATAATGTCAGTACCGTCAATCGGTTCGGTCATAGAAATAATATTTTTTTCGCTAAAGAAGGCATCTACTTCCAACTGGCGATAGCCGTTTTTCCCCCTTAATATATCTTCATAGACCAGCTCAATGCCACTTTTACCAATTCGATCACTAAAATTATAATTTCCGCTGGCTACATCTTCTTCGCTTGCTTCTCCTAAATAGCCCAGAGCATGCGACAATCCTAATTGGGAAAAATAACTTCGTCGCGGTTCATAACTCAGCTCTATGGCCGGATAATTTTCCGATAAAACCATCAATTTAATAGCCAAATCATAAGGAAGATTTTCATAAATAATGGCTCGTTTAGATCCTGACTCTCTACTGTCTAAACGTTTACTTAATTCTGCTAAATCAATGGATAATTCTTTGGTCAAATTAGTAAATAAATTATTTTTTTCCTTCTCTGGTTGTGGTAATAAATCAGTATTGATATAGAGAAAAAAATAAGAAACGTTTTTTACCAAAACCTCGCCAAAACGATCATAAATAAGACCACGATTAGCCGGTATCAGCTCAAATCTAATACGATTACCCTCAGCCACATCTCTAAAACTACTGCCCTTTATAATTTGCAGATAAAATGACCTAATAAATAACATCAGCACACAAGCCAAAAATATATAGAAAAAAACTGATAATCTTTTATTATCAAAACAGCGACCAAGCCTTTCAGATTTGCCAAACACATCAAGATCAAGGTAATCGCCACTTTTTTTATCTCTAATAAACTTAGAGACTTTTGCGTCCTTGATTGATCCTTCTTGTATTTTAAAAGGATTGTCTTTCATGTTTTTTAAGCCAAAGGTTATAATACAAAAGATGAGCGCTGATAAATATCAGCATATTTAATCCCATCATTTTTAATATCTGCCAAATTATTTTTATATTAAATACATATAATTCCCAATCAGCTAGAAAATTTGCCAAATAAAAGCTTGCCCAAAAAAATAAAAAAGCAAAAAGACTAAGCACTATAATCGTCACTATGTTTTTTGAAGTAAATATTGTCAACTGCAAATTCTTTAATAACCAAATAATAAATAAAAAAATAAACGTTTGCAGACCAAAGACGCCAGAAAAAGAATCAATAAATAAGCCGGAAATAAAAGCGAAACTATAATAAAGCCAAATTTTATCTACATTAAAATAAATCAATAACACCGCTATCAAAAATGGTTGTAAATATTGCCAACCATTACCATAAAAATTTAGGATTGCGGATAAAAAAGCGCTTATTAAAAATATAAATATTATGCTTAAATATTTCATAAAGAGCTGATTATTGCCAAAATAGAAATAGTTTCATAATTTATAATCGGTGAAACAGAAGCTCTCTTAAATACCTCTTCCTGAGAAAATTCTATTTCTTCTATCTGTCCTATTACCAAGCCAGGCGCTACGCTGGTGTCTAAATCAGCTGTCACTACCAAATCACCCTTTTTTATTTCCTGATCTTGAGGTATGTAGGTCAAATCCATACCCAATCCAAGAGAACCGCTAAGCATGCCTGAAACACTATTATTTTGACCGACTTTGACTGCCAATTTGCTAAAACTATCAACTAAGAGCCGAACTTTAGCAAAATCAGAACCAACATCTATGACCTTGCCGATGATAATTCCATCATTCACT
>JAUYFP010000006.1 GCA_030690875.1 bacterium
AACGGCAGGATTTGATCAATAAATTACGCCAATTGGAAATATCCGGAACTGATGATGAGCAAGATAGTATTAGCCATCAAATAAATTTAATTAATAAGGAGATTCATAATTTGCAGAGCTAAATATGCCTGTCAAAAAAAAGACAAGTCACAAACAGACTGTTTCTAAGACAGCCTCAAATCACCGCAACGCGGGAAACCGTTTGCGGAACAAAAACACTAGCAAAAAAGCTAGTACCAATCACCGCAGTGCGGTCTCCCGTCTGCGGGAAAAATCCAAAAAAGCGGCCAGGCCACTTAAAAAGCCGGCGCTCAACAAAAAATCAACAGCTAAAAAAGCTGTTAAAAGCTCTGCTTCTAGAGGAGCAAAAAAAATAACTAGAGCCAAATTAAAAGCGCCTAAGGGAAAATTGGAAGAGGAAAGAGTAGAGTCCTTGATAAAAAAGGGACATTCCCGTAGTTTTATCACCGAAGACGAAGTTTTGCGGGTCTTTGTTGATTTGGAAGACTATGTTGAAGAGTTTGATGGTTTTTTAGATCGTTTGGAAAATATGGCTATTTCCGTGATAGAAAATGAGGGTGGGATTTTGGATATGAACAGGAGTACTAATGATATTTTTAGTCAATCCGGCGTCCAGCGCGATGAAAAAAGAGGCGACTTGACGGATATTGCCGCTGATTCTATCCAAATGTATTTGAGGGAAATCGGCAAAGTGCCCCTGCTAAAATCCGAAGAGGAAATGTCCTTGGCCAAGCGCAAAGAAAAAGGCGAATTGGAAGCCAAGAAAAAATTAATTGAAGCCAATTTGCGTTTGGTAGTGTCAATTGCTAAAAAATTTACCGGTCGGTCATTGACATTACTGGACCTTATTCAAGAAGGAAACATTGGCTTGTTTAGAGCCGTAGAAAAATTTGATTATCGGAAGGGTTATAAATTTTCCACCTATGCTACTTGGTGGATTCGCCAAGCCATTACCCGCGCTCTGGCTGATCAGTCTAGAACTATTCGCATACCAGTGCACATGGTAGAAACTATTAATCGCTTCAATCAAATTGAACGCCGTTTAGTCCAAGAATTGGGCCGCGATCCTTTGCCAGAAGAAATTGCTTCAGAGATGGGTGAGGATATTGATAAGATCAGGCAAATTATAAAAATTTCTCAGGAAACAGTGTCTTTGGAAGCTTCAGTAGGCGATGATGATGAAGATAGCACCTTGGGCGATTTTATAGAAGATGAAAAAAATATCGGACCGGACAGAGTAGCCGCTTTGAAGCTTCTCAGCGACCATGTTAAAAAAGTTATTTCTGATTTGACTCCTCGAGAGCAGAAGATATTGGAAATGCGTTTTGGACTCATGGACGGCGTGGCTCATACTTTAGAAGAAGTAGGTCAGGAATTTGGTGTTACTCGTGAGCGTATCCGACAAATTGAAGCTAAGGCCTTAGAAAGAATCAAAAAGCATGAGGATATGCGTAAATTAAGAGATTATTAAAGTTTATTTAAATTTGTTGGCGCTTATAATATTATAAATATATGTTTATAACACCGCATACCTCAGTTGCTCTATGGATTTCCACCAGATTTACTGATCCAATGCTGGCTTTCATTTTTGGAGTAATTTCCCATTTTATTTTAGATGTTATTCCTCACGGTGATGATACCATCGGCGACCACAAAACTACTAAAAAAGATAGATTTTTGTATTTAATGCGCATTGCCGTAGTTGATGTGGCTTTGGCCATAGTGCTGATCTATTTTTTTGTGCTCTACGGACCACCGGTTAATTATTGGGTTTTATTTTGGGCGGTTTTTGGCACTTGGTTGCCGGATATAGCTTGGATAGCCATTGAAATACTTCAGTTGACAAATTTATATTGGTATGTGGTTTATCACAGCAAACTGCATAATTTTTTCAATTGGCAATATTCGCCAGTTTACGGCGTTCCTTTTCAGATTTTCTTCACGTTAATCACGGTAAAATTTTCTTTTTAGCTTATGCTCTCTTTTTGCCAAAAAATAAAAATCAAGCCAATCTTTGTTTGCTTGGTTTTTTTGATATTATCTTTCGGGCTTTATTTTCCGGCTATAAATACTTGGTTTGTGTCTGACGATTTTCATTGGCTACTGATAGCTAGAGATACCGAAGTTTCCGCTAAAATATTTTTTACCAATTACGCTGGCGAAACTTATAGTGGATCATACAATCCGCTTTTAGTTTTGATTTTTAAATTTTTCTATTCTATTTTTGGTCAAAATCATCAGCCCTATCACATTGTCAGTATTATTGTTCATACTGTTAACACTTTTTTGCTTTATTTAATAGCCAAAAGAATTTTTAAATTTGTCAATATTAATTTGTCGGAGTTTTTAGCAGTCTTAGTGGCTATTTTATTTTTAATTTGGCCAGTTCAGGTGGAGACAATTTATTGGATATCAGCTTGGCCGCATATTTGGACACTGTTGTTCTATCTGGCTTCTTTATTATTTTATTTTAAATTTAGACAAGAGAATAAAAATAGCAGTTATTGGCTGTCGATATTATTTTTTATTTTAGCTATTTTTATCAAGGAAATAGCGATTAGTTTGCCCTTTGTCATTTTGCTCTGGGAAATATATTTTGTTTCCGGCAAATTGCTCAAAAAAAATATCCTCAACAATTTTGTTTGGCTTTTTTATTTTATTTTGGCTTTTTTATTTTTGATTATTAGATATTTGTCTATTGGATTATTATTTGGCTATTATGGTCAGCATAATCTGGCTTTTAATTTCAACTCCTTTATTGGCAATTTGCCGGGATTTTTGAATGAATTTGTCAGTGTTAGTTTTTTGCGAGTGATATTTTTTAAAATTTATTATTATCAGCTGGAATCAGTAGTCATAATTACCTTATCTGTCTTGGCTTTATATTTTTATTATCTTTTAAAGAAAAAAGCGTGGTTTAATTTCACCCTTTTTGTTAGTTTTTTAATTTCTTTGGGGCCAGTACTTTTAGTCGGTCTTCATCGGACTACTTTTGCCGGCGACAGGTATCTTTATATTGCTTCAATTTTTTGGGTGCTGTGGCTGGCCTATATTTTTGGAGTTTGGTCAATAAAAGAAAAAATAAAGCTATATATTTTGCTTATTTTTGTTATTTTTTCTTTTGGAATTATAAATTATAAGTCAAATCTTTGGCAACAGGGCGCGGCGTTAAGCAAACAAATAGTTGATAGCTATCAGTCAATTAAAAGTGATCAAAAGCAAAAATTTGTAACCGTCGGTTTACCAGATAATCTGTCGGGAGCAGAGGTATTTAGAAATAATCTTGGCCAAGCTTTGGCTTTTGCTTATCCGGATAATCCGCCGGAGATTATTCCTTTGCCAATTTATGTGGCCATTAATCCGGCCAATAAAAATAGCCATTTACTCAAATGGCGTTCTGATGATTTAGGTTGGTTTGCGGAGAGCGTAGATGGCAGTTTTGTCGTAACTGGTGTTACTTCCATAGAGCTAGA
>JAUYFP010000013.1 GCA_030690875.1 bacterium
ATTTCATTTAAAAATAATTCCAGACTTTTATAAGTAGTGGCGAAAAAAGATAATTGTTCTAAATCATCTTGGCGATATTTATAATCAGCATATTTTTCCAAAAGGTAGTCGCCATAAGTCTCTGTTATAATATTTATAATTTTATCGACCCTCTCCTTTTTATTAGCCAGCATAGCCAGCAAAAGATTATAAATTTTAGACCAACCAGTAGCGGCCTTACTAGCCAAATCCAATTTGAATTCCACCAATTCCTCCAAGCTATTGAGCTCCATTATTCTCTGATAAATAAGCTGGGCAGTTATCGGCCCGATGCCTTCGTACATATTGAGAATCCTCAGCCAAGAAATTTCGTCGCGGAAATTACCAAAAACTTTCAAGTAAGCTAAAACATCTTTGACATGCGCCCGTTCAAAAAATTTCAGTCCGCCACGCATTTCATAGGCAATTCCCCGCTTATTTAATTCCATTTCCAAGGCCTGGCTATGGCTAGCGGCGCGAAATAAAACTGCGATATTTTTTGGCTCCAAACCAATCTCTAAAAGATAGGCTATTTTATCGGCAATGTAGCTAGCTTCCTGATAATGACTCATTAGCGCCGCCAGTTCCGGCCGAATATAGCCCTCTTTGACAGCTTTTAAATTTTTAGGAAACTGTTTTAAGTTACCGGCAATGACCACGTTGGCCAAATCCAAAATTTCCGGAGTAGAGCGATAATTGGTTTCCAGTTTGTGAATCTGGCAATGGGCAAATTTTTCCGGAAATTCCAAAATATTTTTTATATCCGCCGCCCGAAAAGAATAAATACTCTGAGCATCGTCGCCGACTGCCAAAATATTTTTATGTTTTTTGCTCAAATTAAAAATTATTTCCGCTTGAATGGAATTGGTATCCTGATATTCATCAACTAAAACATATTCCCACTTGTTGGCCAAAATTTTTCCGGCCTCCGGATGAATTGTTAGTTTCAACCAGTTGATAAGCAAATCATCAAAATCCAAAACATTAGATACTTTTTTTCTTCTTTGATACTCAGCTGATATTTTTTCAAAATATTCCAGCATCGGCAACCATTCGGCAAAACGATCTTCCAAAGCGCTGGCAATATCGCTCTGAGAATTAAGCGCATAACTAATAGTTTCTCTAACAAGTGCCGGCGAGGGCTTATTTTTTTCTGGCAAGTTGCCTAATATTTCCTTGCTAATCAATTTTATCAGCGCATTGCTATCATCAGTATCCAAAATAGTAAAATCAGAAGCAACACCAATATGTTTACCATAAAATCTCAATAAACGATTAGCCAAACTATGAAAAGTCCCGCCCCAAAGAGGCAATTTGGAGTTTTGACTAAGCCCTAAAAGTTTTTTGACCCGCTCCATCATCTCTGAGGCGGCTTTATTGGTAAAAGTCAAAAGTAAAATTTTTTCTGGCAAAACTCCTTGAAAAATCAGCCAAGCCGCTCGATAAGTTAAAGCCCGTGTCTTGCCAGAACCGGCGCCGGCCAAAACTAAATGAGGCCCGCCGGAAGAAGTGACGACCTCGTATTGCTCCTTATTTAAGTCCTTTTTAAAATCGATTTCCTTCATAAGTAGGCCTATTATAACTTAAATAAAAAAATAAATAAAGTAAAAAATACGGCCAGTTGTTAATAATAATTTTAAGCTTTAAAATGTTGCCTTTTTGCTTGGTTTATGATTTAATTCTTTTGCAAACAGCTATGAAGATAAGCCGATTTACAAAACTATTATTAAAATTCTGGCCAAATGTAGTACTAAAAAAAATGGCCAGAAAAATGGGAATTAAAAATCCTCTCTTTGAAAATGCACACCAATTATTCTCAAAAGTAGGACGTATAGATTTTTTCCCTTTGTCATCAAGCAGTCGGGGATTTATGATTATTTTAGATAAAAAAACTGCTCTGTACTTTTATCAAGATGGCGATCATTTTATATACGATGGTTACGAAATAGGTGAATATGATAAAGGGAATGTAACTATTTTTGATAGTTTAAAATAGTATGAAAATAAAAGAAAATAATTTTGCCTTTATTGACAGCCAAAACTTATACCGAGGCATTGAACGGCTTGGCTGGAAGCTTGGTTTTAATAGATTCAGAACCTACCTAAAAGATAAATATAATGTTACGACTGCTTACCTTTTTATGGGATATATACCTGAAAACCAAGACTTGTACTCTTCACTTCAAAAATCTGGATTCATACTAATATTCAAACCCACTCTTGTTCGTGAAGATGGAAAAACAAAAGGAAATGTAGATGCTGATCTTGTGCTTCAAGCTATGATAGATTACAATAATTACGACAAAGCTGTAATTGTATCCAGCGATGGGGATTTTTACAGTTTAGTAAAATATTTATATAAAAACAATAAACTAAAAATCGTTTTGAGCCCATACACGCAAACTTGTTCTAATATATTAAGAAAAGAGGCCAAAGAGAAAATAGTTTACATGGATAATTTAAAGAAAAAACTTGAGCATAAAAAAAATACCGCTTAAGGACAAAACCTTTAAGAGGTATTTTTCATGTGTATTCTACATGTAGATTAGCATAATAATAAATTTTGTCAAGTATCAATTTATGTCATTTTCCCTAGGAATTGTCGGTTTACCCAATGTCGGCAAATCAACACTATTTCAAGCATTAACCCGAAACAAGGTAGAGGCCTCCAACTACCCCTTTTGCACTATTGATCCCAATGTTGGCGTGGTAGCGGTGCCAGACGAACGCTTGGAAAAATTAGCGCTGATGTCCAAATCGGCCAAAATAATTCCCACCACCATTGAATTTGTGGACATCGCCGGTTTGGTTAAGGGCGCCTCTGAAGGAGAGGGCTTAGGTAATAAATTTTTAGCCCGTATCCGAGAAGTAGAAGCTATAATTCAGGTAGTCAGACATTTTAAGGATGAAAATGTTACTCATGTCCATGGTCAAGTCAATCCGGAATATGACAAAGAGGTAATTAATTTGGAATTGATAATTGCTGATTTAGACACAGTTAAAAAATATTTGGATAAACTATTGAGCAAACTCAAAGGACCGCATGATAAAATTGCTGAAAAAGAAAAAGATGTTTTAGAACTTGCTCAAAAAACTCTGGAACAAAATAAAATGCTTAATACTTTAGATCTTGATCTCGACGAAAAAAAAATATTAAAACAGCTAAACTTACTAACTATTAAACCAATAATTTATCTTTATAATATTGACGAAAAAGATATTGCTAGTGATTTAAATTTGCCGGAAAACTCCTTGGCCATTTGCGCTAAAATAGAAGCTGAGTTAGCTGACTTAGAAGCAAATGAAACCAAAGAATATTTAAAAGAATTAGGCATTGCCAAAAGTGGCCTGGACAACCTCATTAACACTAGCTATAAACTGCTGAATCTAATTACTTTTATTACCACTGGTCCGGAAGAAACCAAAGCTTGGACAACCACTATTGGCGCCAAAGCGCCACAAGCGGCCGGAGTAATACACACTGATTTTGAAAAAGGCTTTATCAGAGCCGAAGTTATAAATTGGCAAACACTTTTAGATGACGGTGGCTGGAATCAGGCCAAAGAACTCGGACATATGCGCATGGAAGGCAAAGATTACATCATGCAAGATGGCGATACAGTGCACTTTCATTTCAACTAAGCTGGAAATAAAAAAAGTGCTAAAAAATAAAAAAATAATTAAGGACATATTGACCCCATACCTAGTATTAATCAAAAAAATATCTTGGGAATTTTTACTTTTTTTTAGCCTACTAACTTTATTTTTTGACACCACGCTAAAATACTTAATAAACATATGCCCCGATAAGGCCCCGTTAAATAATAGCTGGCTGATAAACTTAATTATTATATTATTAAT
>JAUYFP010000017.1 GCA_030690875.1 bacterium
AACGCTTTCCAATAAATTACCATTAGGATCGTAAAGCTCCACTGCATCACCACTGGAATTGTTTAAGGATATTCCGCTGATATTTTTATAAACCACTAAATACTCACCGGCTGATAAATTAATATTAGAAAAATCCTCAGCGCTTAAAATAAAAATTCTAGTTGTGTTATCACTTAGCCCAAAACCACGCAAATCAACTGCCTCTGGACCTTGATTATAAATCTCAATCCATTCATTATCATCTGTGCCAATTGGATTGGGCAAAAATTCAGAAATAATTATTTGCGACCAATAATTAGTTTCTATTTCTTCCTCTGGTGGCAAATCGCCCTCGGGTGGATCCTCGTCTTGACCATCGCTATTTATGGTACCTGGCGTTCCGCCGGAAATACCGCTTTCCTGCCAATTACCGCTAGAACTATCTTGATTTAAAATTATTTTCTCCAATGTTTTGTTGTTGCCAGCGCCTCCCCAACTAGAATCATAATTGGCCTGAACTAGCTGGCTGGTTCCGCTATCAAAACTCAGCGCAATTGTGGAGCTAGTGTTTGGCAAACTCATCACTGTATCAAAAATTGTGCCACTGTAATTAGGATAATCTGCCAAAAAATTAAGAACATTATCCGCTAAAACAAAATACTCTTGGCTCGCAATAGTGCTCGTTCCTTGCGCCAGAGACAAAGAATGGTTGGCGTTATCAAAAAAACGCCAAGTGCTTGTGAGCATTAAATTTTCTGTGCCGGAATTATAAAGTTCCACCCATTCCTGGCCGCTGTCTGAACCCTCTAAATCATACATTATTTCCGAAAACAGCAAATCACTTTCACTAGCTTCAACTTTTAAGGCCAGAATTAAAAAACAAATTAAAAACGCCCCAAGGGCCTTTCCGCCTAACGGAAAAATCGCTTTTCTTCTCATATTTAATTTTTAATTATAATTATTGCCCGAATTTCAAAGTCGCTAACATGTTATTAAAAATTTCTCTATTTTCTTCACTATATTCTTTTTCAAAATAAGACACTGTCATAACTTGGTTAGTAATATTTCTGTAAATATAAATCCGATCCAAGTATTTCCATTCATTTCGGCTGTCATCTTTAAACTCTCCCTTAAGTCTAATATTTTGTGCTCCGTTAAAAGAAGATATCTCTGGATTATTTAACATTGTCCCATCAACAACATTGCTTGTTAGGGCTGTTTCAACAAAATCCAACCTTACTTCTATGCTGGCACCTCCACCAGAATAATTAGTACTTTTTATTTCTTGCTCATCAAAACTGACAGTAAAAAGTGGGTTATTATTTTCAACATAATAATACCAACTTTTAGGATATTGAATAGAAAAACAATTGGCCCGATCACTATATAAAGGCCAATCTATTATTTTCTTTTCGTATTCTAATACACAATCCGCAAAACCAAAAATAGGATTATAGGAGTTATTTAAAAAATCCTGCGCTCTGTCATTAGCAATCATACCTTTAATATTTTCTATCTGCTGATCTATATTTCTTGTTCGCAGAATAAAAAACAAACTTAAACCAAAAATAATAAACAATAATACTAAAATCAAATATTTTTTCATAAATTTCGTATTTTATTCAAAATAATTTACAATTGCTTCTTCTGTTTCTATACACTTCATAAATTCCTGATAACCAGGGGCATCTGGTTCGGGCATCGCGCCAGTGCTACAAGCTTGCTTCCATAATAGCTGATTTTTATAAGCGTGAAGTGGGTATGTCCCACCGGCCCCACAAAACGCATCTGGATCAACAGTATTAAAACTTAAAAATTTTTTATTACTCCATCGATTATAATTTGGTGTGATCATAACTTGCATACCCCCTGGTAAAACCAACTTCTTCATGCTACCTAACTCCATTATTTTTTTAAATTGATTAAACTCCTCATTAGCATTACAATCTTTGCCAAAAGATCTTTCGTCTGGATCAGTTATTTCTTGATACAACTCAAAATTTTCTACCATCTCTATTATATTATTTCTCTTTTTTTTAGTTAACAAAAAATAAGCTGTAACTAAAATAATTACTATTAAAAAAATAAGCACGATTTTTAATACTTTTTTTCTATTCATAAAAATATATTTAAATTATAAATAATTATATCATAATAAAGATGTCGGGGGCGAGTTAAATTTTTAACTCGCCCCCTTCGACTAACGCCAAACCGCCATGTAATTTCTTCCCGAGGTAGCCCAGGAAGCATCAAAGGCGGCTACGGAGTAGCTACGGTGATTTCCGTAAGAAGAGCCGGAATCATTAACGATAACATTACCGTTCCAACCAACGACAATAGCCCAATGCGCCCTACCACCACTAGAAACCAAATTGCCATCATTAATCCTTACCCCAACAATACAAGGTTTACCGCTGGCAACTATACTAATTAGTTGCTCTAGCGTAGTGCAAGCTGGGTAGGAGGTACGCAACCTGTGCTTCTGTTCCAACAAAGCTCTCAACTGACCTGTTGAAGTATACCAACCATTCGCTTGATTATAACGCAAATCGCCAGTATACGTAGCCAACCAACTGTTTTGAGCAGTAATCTGACTGGAGTTGAGAGGACTATTATTATAATAGTTTCCCAACATTACGGCGCAAGTCTGCCCGCAATTTTTAGTGTCATACCGATCCCCAGGAGGCCACTGCCTCAAATAAGGGACATTGAGTGAGAATGAATATGGCGGATAGGCCTTATCCACCTGATCACTCGGAACCAAGGCCTCCTGCTCCTCCTGAACGTTCTGCATCGGAGCAGTCACAACTCCCGATTCCTCGCGATCACAGCCAACCAGCCAAAAAGTGGCCATGGCCATAATCAGCAAGCTGAGCCAACACACTTTGCTTTTCATCGTCTTCTCCTCTTGTTCTGCAAGACCAGTGACTAAAAAATGGGTGGGCTAGCGCTGTTCTTCCTCCTTTGGCTTTGTTAATGAACATGGTGATTAGTTTTTTACGCCCAATAAAAAAACTAACCGCGACAACTCCCAAATGCTTTTCTCCTAATTGTCTTATCGAAGGTCTGAAGATACAGGCGAACTTCAAACCTCCCACAAAACAACTAATTTTCTTCCTCTATTTGGATTTCTTCAACATCCACGTCCTCTTTGGCAGTTTCATCACCTTTAGGGTCTTTTCTATTACCGCCACCCAACATTATTAAATCAGAAGCAACTATTTCAGTGCTATAACGCTTTTTGCCATCTTTTCCCACCCAATTTCTATTTTGTACTCTACCCTCCAAAAAAACTTTTGATCCTTTTTTTAAATAAATATTAATAATCTCGGCCAAATGCCCCCAAGCTACTATCTGATGAAAATCCGCTCGGCTCTTTTTTTCTTTAGTGCTAGCATCGCGCCAAGCATAGTTAGTAGCTAGCCGAAATAAAGATAAATTCTGTCCTGAAGGCAAGGTTTTGCTTTCCGGATCATTGGCTAAATTGCCAATTAGACTTACTTTGTTTAAGTCCATAATCGCTTTTCCTTTCTTACTTACTCCAATGAAATTGAAGTAAATTACTTAATTAATCTTGACAAAATAATCTTTTTGTATTATTCTATCAAATGAGACTAACCTAGTTAGCTCTCAAAATCGCTTTTCTTCGCAAAAGCCCCCTACTAACGTGGGGGGCTTTTGTTGTAGCCGTCGCTTCTTCAATAGACGGCTGACTTTGTACTTATATATTATCACTCTAAAAATTACTGTCAAGAACCACGATATGCACAGGGCTCAATATCCTTTCAAAAAGCTCCGGCGATGCACAACTGAAATTCCATACTTATCTATCAAGGCAAAATGTTTTTTAGTGCCGTATCCCTTGTGTTGATAAAAATCATAGTTGGGCAAACTCTTGTTTATGTCTTCCATTATTTTGTCCCGATACACTTTGGCAATAATTGAAGCGGCCGCGATTTCCTTGAATTGCTCGTCGCCTTTTTTAAAAAAAGAAATATTAGCAAAAATATTATTAGCGCCACCTACATAATCAGCAATGATCTCCGGCTTTTGACTTATTTGCTTTTGCAAATCCTCGGCTACTTGCTGAAAAATCAAAGTATTGGCTTTTTGAATGCCATAGCGGTCAATAAAATTATTATCCAATAAAGCTACTGACCAAATAAAATTTTTTATTATTTCTAAAAATAAAATTTCTCTTTGTTGATAATTTACAGACTTTGATTCTTTTACTTTGGCCAAAATATCTATTTCTTTTGGCCGGCCACGAAAAATAATGCCCGCGGCCACAATCGGCC
>JAUYFP010000024.1 GCA_030690875.1 bacterium
GCTGGTCCAATAGCTGGTTTGCAAATTGGCAGAGTGGAAGGTCAATTAGTTCTTAATCCTAGTGTTGAGGCCAAGACCAAAAGTGATTTGGATTTGTTTGTGGCTGGTTCCAAAGACGAAGTAGTGATGATTGAAGCTGGCTCTAAAGAAGTATTAGAAGCTGATATGTTTGAGGCCATAAGTTTTGCCAGCAAGCATTTAAGAAAATTAACAACTTTTGTAGAAGATATAATAAAAGAAGTGGGCGTCAGCAAAACCAGAGCGGATTTAGATGAAGCCAAGGAAGCGGAAAGAAAATTAGTCAGAGGAAAAGTGGAAGCCGTGCTAGCTAATTATAATTTAGCTGATTGTTTTGATCCTGATAAATCAAAAATGAAAGTGGCTATGTCCAAGATTGAGGACAAGGTAAATGAAACCTTGAAGGAAGATAATGAAGTTTCTAAAGATATGCGAGCTATGGGTTTATCAATGATTGATGAAGCTTTAACTCAGGCTTTCAAAAAGTTAGTTTTAGAGCAGAAGAAGCGTCCGGATGGCCGAGCTTTTGATGAAATCAGAGCTTTGTCAGCTGAAGTGGCGCTTTTACCTAGAACACACGGTAGCGCTTTATTTTCCCGCGGTGAAACGCAGGTTCTATCAGTAGTTACCTTGGGCGCGCCTGGAGATGAGCAGACTTTGGATAGTATGGAAGAGTCCGGTACCAAAAAATATATGCATCATTATAATTTTCCGGGTTTTAGCACCGGTGAAGTAAAACCATTAAGAGGTCCCGGCCGTAGAGAAATCGGCCATGGCGCTTTGGCGGAAAAAGCTTTAATGCCAGTTTTGCCTTCTGATGAAGATTTTCCTTATACTATTAGAGTGGTTTCAGAAGTTTTGGGTTCAAATGGTTCTTCTTCACAGGCTTCAGTTTGTGGTTCCAGTATGTCGCTAATGGACGCTGGCGTGCCTATCAAAGAAGCGGTGGCCGGTGTGGCTATGGGTGTGGTAGTAGATGATAAGGATAAAAATAAGTATGAGATTTTGACTGACATCCAAGGCATCGAGGATCACGCTGGACATATGGATTTTAAAGTTGCCGGCACTAAAAAAGGCATTACTGCTATTCAATTGGATATCAAGTTGGGTGGCATAAGCTACGAAATAGTGGAAAAGACTTTGGCCAAAGCCAAAATCGGCCGTGAGAAAATTATGGAAGTAATGAATAAAGCTATTGCCGAACCAAGAAAAGAATTATCTCCTTACGCGCCTCGTATTACCACTATGCATATTGATCCGGATAAGATCCGAGAGGTCATTGGCTCAGGTGGCAAGATAATAAATGAAATTATTGACGCTTGTAATGTCAGTATTGATATTGAAAAAGACGGTTTGGTGCTTATTACCTCAGTTAGTGGTGAAGGCGCTTTGAAAGCTCAGAAGTGGATTGAAAATATCGTCAAAGAAATCCAAGTGGGAGAAATATATGAAGGTCCGGTGCTAAATATTATCACTGATAAAAATAATGGCAACGAAATCGGCGCTATTGTAGAGCTCTCTCCTGGCAAAGACGGCATGGTGCACATTTCTCAGGTGTCTTATACTAGAATAAACAAGATTTCCGATGTGCTTAAAGTCGGTGATATAGTCAAAGTGAAAGTAATGGATGTGGACAAAGAAAAAAACAGAGTCAGCTTGTCTATCAGAGAGCTTTTGCCAAGACCGGATGGTTTTGTGGAAGCGCCTCGAGCTCCCAAAAAACCATTTTTTAGAAAAAATAAGTTCTAAAAGCCAAGGTGCAGTTTATAACACTGGTCAAAAAAAGAAATAATTTTTATTTAAAAGTAATTGCTCTGCCAATAGCGCTTTTACTTTTATTTTTAATTATTTTTCTTTGGCCGAAAAAGCCCATATTGCCGATAAAGTATTATTTGCCCGTAAATACTAGCTTTTATCTGCATTTAAAAGAGAGCGACTGGTTGCCGAGCAATCAAGATAATCCTAGCTTTATCAGCAACGAGGCCTTTGTTACTCTATGGCAAAAGCAAAAAGAGCTTTTGGGGCCTTACTATAACAACCTAGAAGAGCTAGTTTGGTTTAAGACAGAAGGAAATTTTAGCGATGATAGTTTTTTGTTGCGTTTTTCCACTTTGCCGGACAAAAAATATCTGGAAAGTATGGAAAAAAATTTAGGCAACTATTATTTTTCTAAGTTGGATAAAAATATTTTGCTGTTTTCCAGCTTTTTGCCGGAAGATATCATTTATCAACAGGAAGAATTGTCAGTTGAGGATATTTATTTTCAATCCGAGGCCATAATTTATCTGCAAAGTGGTATGAAGCCGGAATTTTTAGTGGCCTTCGGCGATTTTATTGAACCACTGATGGGGGAAGAGGGTATTTTTATCGGTTTAGATAAAAGTAATAGGCAAATAAATTTTTTAAGCGCCAGTCAAAGCAAGATTAGTGGCAATGAAGCTGACTTTTCAGGATTGCTGTTGCCGGAAAGTATGGATTTGGGTTTTGCTTTTTCTTCTGAGCTCTTGCTGGAGCACAAAAAAATAATTAGCAACTTATTGATAAATAATTTTATTTCTTTGCCGCTGGAAACATTGGGCCTTGATTATCGGGAGGGCTCACTACTGGAAAAAAAAGCGATTTTTCAGCAAGGCGACAATTGGCTCGCGCTTTCCCAGATCCCTTGGGGAGAGGAGCTTTGGCAATTTTTAAATATTTTTAAAGTAAAGGAAGTTTATAAGACTTTAGCTGACGGAACTGGCTATTATGAACTTATGGCCGACAAGGACCAATTAAACAAAGAATATGAATTGGCGGGCATAAAGTATTATCAAATGGGCAATTTATATACTTTAGAGCGCGGTAGCTATTATTATTTGAGTAATAGCGAAGAGTTTATTAAAAATATTATCAGCCAGCCGAAAAAAATCAGTGACTTATTGTTTTGTGGAAATATGGATAACAAAAAGATAGAGGATTTTGTGCTTATAAACAGCGATAAATTATCAGACAAACTCAGCCGCGATTATTTAGTATCTAAAAACATCACTAGTTTCAAAGCTTTTTCGTATAAAATTGATAATTTTAGCGGTTTAAGACTTTGTTACTAAATTTTATACAGTGTTTGCACAGTTAAGATGAAAAACCTAGATTTTTAGGGCTATAGTCCCGAGCGGCTTGTGGTGAGTGTAGTCGAACTAAGTCGAGGGATGTGGATAACTTGTTGATATTTAAAAATATTTTTTACAATTTTGTCAAATAGTGGTAAAACCTTTTGTTTTTTCATCTAAGATTAGCTTAAATATGTCATTGACACTTGTGTTGATATGTGATATACTAAGAGTATAAATAAGTACTTTAGCAACTTAAATAAAGGATTAGTCATTAATCATTAGTGATTAGCCCTTTCCATTGCACTATTCTAGAAAAATTTGAAGCGCTCTGACCGCTTCTAGAAAAATAAAACAAAAATAAAAACAACAAAAAAGGCTATCCTTTCCCCACTGCATAGTTGCGCGTTAAATATTTAGCGCCTAGCTATGCAGCGAGGAAGAGATCAGACCATAGAATGGTGAAATGGTGTAACCTTTGAGTCAGAGATAGGTATTTACAACGCTTTTACAAAAAAGTATTAGCCAGCCAATTTTGACTTACAAAAAGTCATTCTAATCTTTTATAAAAGCGCCGAAGGCGCATCATTCCAGCCTTAAAACAACAATAACGGGCCACGGACATGCGCCTTTTAGTTTTGCCTTTAAATCCTTGATTTTTGTGGATTTTTTGCTATAATTTAGGGGCATTATTAACTTAATCAGTTTAAGATAAAGTCATGAAAACGGACGCCAAGTTTTTAGAAGAGCGAAAACAGGAGCTTTTGAAGAGAAGGGAAGAACTTTTAAGTGAACTTAAAGAAGACACAGTTCAAGTGGCGGACAATGATTACAGCGCCAAGTTTGTTGATTTGGGCGAAAAAGAAGATGAAAATGCCGCTGAAGTGGCTCTTTTTGAAAAGAACTTGTCTTTGGAAAAGACTTTGGAAGTTTCGTTGTATAATGTTAATCGAGCCATAAAAAAGATAGCGGATGGCAAATACGGAATTTGTGAAAAATGCGGTTCAGCTATTAATCCGGACAGATTAAAAGCTTTTCCATCAGCTACTGCTTGTATGGATTGCAAACGCAAGGCCTTATAGATGACTAAGTATTTTTTTAACTTAATATTTTTATTTTTAATTGATAGATTCCTTAAAGTTTTATTTATTTTAAAGCCATCAGTCGCTGAGCGATTTGGTGGCTTTGTTGATTTATCAACAAATGAAAATATCGCTTTTTCTCTGCCAATAAGCTATTTCATTTTATACCCGCTGATTTTTTTGATTTTGTTTTTTTTGATAAAACAGTGGCTCATAGCTTTTAAGGCAAAAAGCACTTTACTTTGGCCTTGGGGACTTATTATTATTGGCGCGATTTCTAATCTTTTGGACAGATTTTATTATGGTGGGGTAATTGATTTTATTAGTCTACCTTATTTTACGGTTTTTAATATTTCCGATCTCTATATTTCAGTCGGCGTGATCTGGATAATCTGGTACAATTGGTTTCATAAAAAAACTTGAGCTAAATATTTTTCCTTGACAAATTTTTTCTTTAGTCTTAAGATACTAACATCCAAGAAAAGCGATTTTCCCCGCGTAGCGGGGTCGCCCTTTGGGCGAGGAGAGCACGGTTAGTTTTTGTTTTGGCTTTGGCGTGGGGCTTTTGGTCAAAATAATTGCTTAGTCGCTTTTCTTGGACTTAGAAAAAGCGATTTTCCCCGCGTAGCGGGGTCGCCCTTTTGTTGGTGGGCGATGTAATTATATTTTATGGCTAAAATTTATACTATTGCTCCTTTAGGATTGAAAGGAGTTTTAGTGGAAGTAGAAACTAATTTTTCTCGACATTTACCCAAGGTAATTGTTGTGGGTTTACCTGATACTTCGGTTCAGGAAGCTAAAGAAAGAGTCTGGGCCGCTATTGAAAATAGCGGTTATGATTTTCCTCGCCAAAAAGTAGTAATAAATTTGTCACCAGCGCAAATTAGAAAAGAAGGCGGTTCTTATGATTTGTCTATGGCTATAAGCGTCTTGCTAAAAAGCGCTTATTTTTCTGTGCCGGAGAAAACCGCTTTTTTAGGTGAATTGTCTTTGTCTGGAGATTTGAATCCAGTGCCGGGAATATTGGTAATGGTTGATAGCTTAAAGGAACTGGGTTTTAAACAAGTATTTGTGCCTTGGAAAAATGCTCAAGAGGCGAGTATAGTGGAAGGCATTGATATTTTAGCAGTTAAGAATT
>JAUYFP010000033.1 GCA_030690875.1 bacterium
GCCTCCGGTAGAAACCTTTGCCAATATCAAAGTAGTCGGCGTTGGCGGTTCAGGCGGTTCGGCAGTTAATCGTATGGTCTCTTCTAAAATAAGGGGTGTTGATTTTATTGCCGTCAATACTGATGCGCAAGCTTTGCATCATTCTATTGCTCCAAAAAAAATTCATATTGGTAGAAATACCACCCGAGGTTTGGGAGCGGGTATGGATCCGGACTTAGGATTAAAAAGCGCTGAGGAAAATGAGCAGGATATATTAGCCAACTTAGAAGGCGCGGATATGGTTTTTATTACCTGTGGACTGGGCGGCGGTACTGGCACAGGCGCGGCGCCCTTGATTGCTGATTTGGCTAAAGAAGCCGGCGCTTTGACAGTGGCGGTAGTTACTAGGCCTTTTACTTTTGAAGGAGTGCAGAGACGGGATATTGCTGACAGAGGTTTAGAGCGCTTAGCTGATAAGGTTGATGCTATTATTACCATACCCAATGATCGCTTACTACAAATAATTGACAAAAAAACCTCACTTTTGGAAGCTTTTTCCATAGTGGATGAAGTTATTAAGCAGGGTGTTCAAGGTATTTCCGATGTTATTACTGTGCCGGGCTTAGTCAATGTGGATTTTGCCGATGTTAAAACTATTATGAAGCAGGCTGGTTCAGCGCTGATGGGAATTGGTAGCGCCAGCGGTGAAAACAGAGCTAGAGATGCCGCCAAAGCGGCCATTGATAGTCCGCTTTTGGAATTATCGGTTAATGGAGCGACTGGAGTTTTATTTACTATTTCCGGCAGTAGCGATTTGTCTATGTTGGAAGTCAATGAAGCGGCTGAAGTCATTACCGCCAATTGCGATCCAGAAGCTAAAATTATTTTTGGCGCTATTATTGACGAATCATTAGGCGAGCAAGTTAAAGTAACAGTTATTGCCACTGGTTTTAAAGACCATGAACAATCAAACAAGCCCAAAGCAGTTACTCACCAAACAAATTTATCTTATCCGGAAACCTATGCTAAAAAAGAAGAAGAAAGAAATATTAAACGCGCTTTTGAAAAAGTCAAAGCGCCGGAAGAAAAAGAAGAAAGCGTAGAATTGCCCAAGAGCAAAGAAGAGGAAGAACTGGATATTCCGGCATTTTTAAGGAAAAAATTAAGAGGTAGATAATATTTGCTAGTCGTAGAAATAAATATTAAGTTTATAACTTTACTGCTCGCTGACCAAGCAAATCGTTTAGACGCTTCGCGTAATCACTCTTTGCTTAGTCAGCTCGCATAATTTATCATATAATTAGCATGGTTAATTTCTAAACGGGATGAATCCCGTTAGAAATTCACAGACCTTTGTTTTTGAATAAACAAGTAAAAATAATAAATTAACTATTTAATTTAAAAAATAGGTTTAATAAACAATTTTACGAAAAGTTTTATTTAATTAGCATGGTTAATTTCTAAACGGGATGAATTGTCCGGTTTGCAATTCTCAGGACACTAAGGTAGTAGACTCTCGTCTGAGTGGCGAGGGTTTTAGTATTCGCCGAAGACGCGCTTGTAATAAATGTGATTTTCGTTTTTCTACTCTTGAGGAAATGGAAATTTTGGATTTGGTGGTTATTAAACGCGATGGTCGTCGAGAAAACTATAGTAAAGCAAAATTAATCAGGGGTTTGAAAACTTCTTTAGAAAAAAGGCCTTATCTTGAAGAAAAGTTTTTTAGGCTAATTAGGGAAATTGAAAGAGATATCCAAAAAAAATCCTTAAACGAGATAAGCTCCAAACAAATTGGCGAAATAGTCATGCGTCGCTTAAAGTCTTTTGATCAGGTGGCCTACATTCGCTATGCTTCGGTTTACCGCTCTTTCAAAGACGCTAAAACTTTTCAAAAAGAGCTTAATTTACTGCTAAAAAAGAAAAATAGCGCTACTAAGTAGCCGGCTATTTGCCAAAAGTATTTTTTGGTGTTAGAATTTATCTACTTTGAAAATTTAATCAGGGAACTGAGGTGAGAATCCTCAACAGTCCTAGCTACGGTAAGTCCCATTGAGCGGGAACGAGTCCGACACCTGAGATTTATTCTTTTTTCCTAAGGAGAGAAAGGATGAGTTTATTATCAAACTAACGAACTTGTCTCTGCTCTTCTTAAAGCAGAGTTTTTTGATTATTTGATTAATTTATATAAAAATTATGTTAAAGAAAACCATTTTATTTTTCCTCTTAGCTGTTTTATTGGTCATTAGCCCAAATGCTATTTTGGCTGATACTGGCAAAAGCGTTTCGTACTTACAAAGCCAGTCGCAAAATGCTTGGATTACGCAGGCGCTTTCAGCTAGCGGAGTCAGCAATCCAGATATTAGTTATCTTGATTACTCTAGTACTGATTTAATGACGGTGATAAAAAATATTTTGGTTTTGTCCGCCACTGATAGCCAAAATTATGAAAAAATTGAAAATTTTATCTCAGTCATTGAGCAGAATTTTACTGATGGCCAATTGGGCTCAGTTGATTTATTAAACGATGATTTTTGGGGGCTGATGGCCTTGGCTTCAGTAGGAGAGACTGAGCATATTGACTCCATAAAAAATTATATTTTATCTCATCAAAATAGCGATGGCGGTTGGAGCTGGTCTACTACTTTTTCTTCAGACAGCAATGATACCGCCGCGGCTATTATGGCGCTTTTGGACGCCGGCTTCAATCAGTCGTCTCCGGAAATAGTCAAAGCATTGGACTATCTAAAAAGCGTCCAAAATGAAGATGGCGGTTTGGCTTATGATGTTGATAGTCAGTCTGATGGCGCTTCCAGCGCTTGGGTCATATCGGCTTTAAATAAAGCTGGTCTTAGCGCTAGCACTTGGATTATAGGCGACAAAAATCCAATTTCTTTTTTACAAAGTTTAGAACAGTCTGATGGTTCATATCTGTGGATGCCAAGTGATTCTCAAGGATCAGCGATGATTACCGCTTATTCGCTTGTTGCCCTATCAGGCAAATCTTATCCGGTAAACTATATTGATTTGCCTGTTGAGGAGCCGATTGTATCCGGCCATAAGCTGAGAATTGAAGGCCCGGACAACACGATTTGTTTGGCCAGCAACATTGAGGCCAATAATATTTTAGATTTGCTTATTGCCGGCGCTAGTGTTTGCAATTATACTTACACGCTGGAAAATAGCGCTTACGGCACTTATGTTTCATCAATAGATGGTATTGAGGCCCAAGGAATGAACGGTTGGCAGTATTTTGTTGACTGGCATTCGGGAATGGTAGCGGCCGCTGATTATCAGCTAGTTGCCAATGAGGAAGTCTTATGGGCTTATGGTGGCTGGCCTTTGTATCCGGGAAAAATTTCCGTTACTAGCCAAAGAATTGAAGCTGGAGAAAGTATAACTATCAGTTCGCAGTATTTTGATGGCAATTCTTGGCAGATTTGGCCCAACGCGCCGCTAAAATTGTCGGAGAGCGATTATCAAACAGACAGCGCTGGACAGCTTAATCTGCCTTTGACGAGTGATGGAGTATATCCGCTTTATGCCAATTTTGACTCTGAACATATCAGAAGCGAAAAATTTTTTATTAGCGTTGGCTCTGGCATTTCTCAGACAGTTGATCTTTTGGTAAATATTGAATCTAATGGTGGCGGTGGTGATTTAGTTTCTTTTTCCGTTAGCCAGAGCAGTATTGATTTTGGCACGCTTCGCGCTGGCCAGTCAGCGGAGACTATTATCAATTTGGAAAATACCGGCAATGTGGATATTTATATAGAAGCTAGCATCTTGGGCGACAATGTTTTTACTGATTATACCAAGTTGAGCCAAGTTTTGTGGACAGATTTTAATTTGGATTTGGCGACTGCTCAGAATAAACCGGTAAATGTCGCTTTGTCTGTGCCGACTGATTTTGCTACCAGCGGTCAAAAAAACGGTCAGTTGATATTTTGGGCAATTGGTAATTAATTATGAAGTTTAAGATACTATTATCTATATTATTTTTTCTGCCCCTTGGCGCTCAGGCCATTGGCGTATCAGTCAGTCCGGCAAAATTGGAAATAATTTATCCCAGTAACGATAAAGCAACGTTGATTATAACAAATATTTCTCCGGAGCCGATTTTGGTGACAGTTTTCCCCGATGACTTGGAGGAGTTTATAAAAATAAGCCCCGCTGAATTTGAGCTATTGCCGGAGGAAAAAACGCCAGTAAATATTTTGCTTGATTTTAAACAGCCAAAATCCGGCCTGAAGAAAACTGATATTTCTATTATCAGTCGCGCTTTGGAAAAGCAAAGTTTTAACGCCGCCTCAGGCATCAAAATACCGCTCAACATATATTTCGACAGCGGGCGCTTTAAATGGTCCGGACTTTTGGTTTTCATCGTTGTATTTTTTGGCATTTTGTTGGCTTTTGGGCTTGCAAAATTGGCTGGCTGGCTGATAAAACCCAAGAAAAAGAAGCATTTCTGGCAAAAAATAGATTTTTTGCGCCAGCATAGGCGCTCCAAATGGCCATTTAGCTGGCTAAAATAGCGATTAACTAATCGCTATTTTTTTGTTATAATGTATACTATGTAAGAAAGAAAGAACATTAAATAAAATTTGTATGATTAATGAAGATTTAAAGCCACTATTAGAAGAAAATAAAGAGCTTTTACAAAACTTAGACAAGCGACTTAAAAAAATAGAAAAAAGGTTTGTTTGGGGCACAATTTTAGGTCTATTAAAATTTTTGATAATTTTTACCCCATTGATTATTGGCGCTATATATTTTACGCCAATCCTTAAAGATTATGTTAAAATTTTTGAACCAGCTTATAAAACCTGGATATCACAACTTAATTTTATTCCCGGTAACGAAAATGTGAATACTAAAGGTCAGAATGAAGCCATTTTAGAATCTTTTTGCGATCCGGAATCCAGAGAATTAATGGTTAAGCAATTTTGCAAATAATAAAAACTGCTGACTTAAGTCCGAAAAAATATAATGGCTAAAAATAAAAGTTTTGAAGATTTAAAGCAAGCAATAAAATCTTTGCTAGCCAAAGTTGATCAGGCTTTTTTGGCCTTGGATTTTGATAGCAAAAAAAATCAATTGCAAGATTTAAAACATATTATGGCTCAGCATGATTTTTGGCAGGATCAGGATAAAGTCAAAAATATTAGTTCTCAGGCTAGCGTTTTGACCAATCAGATAAAAGCTTGGCAAGATTTAAAAAGTTCTTTGTCAGATTTGAATTCTTTGTCTTTGGACAAGCAGGCGGAAGATTTGCTTGATGATTTAAAAGAAAATTTTTCGCAACTAGAGTCGCAATATGATAATTTATCGGCGGAATTGTATTGGCAGGGAAAATATGACGGCTTGCCGGCAATTATTACTATCAACGCTGGGGCGGGCGGAGTGGACGCTCAAGATTGGGCGGAAATGTTGGAAAGGATGTATTTGCGTTTTGCTGAACAAAAAAGTTGGACAGTTAATTATTTTTCTCGTTCGCCTGGGTCAGAAGCCGGAATCAAGAGTTCAACTTTCAAACTTGCCGGCCAATATGCTTATGGTCATTTAAAAAATGAAGCCGGGGTTCATCGCTTAGTGAGAATATCGCCTTATGATTCTGATCACGCTCGGCACACCTCCTTTGCTATGGTCCAAGTTTTGCCGCAAATAGAGGAAACGGATATTGAAATAAAAGACGATGATTTGAAAATAGATACATTTAGAGCTTCTGGACACGGTGGCCAGTCAGTCAACAAAACTGATTCAGCTGTGCGTATTACTCATCTTCCAACCGGCCTAAGCGCTGGTTGTCAAAATGAACGTTCCCAAGCCCAAAACAAAAAACAGGCCATGGCTTATTTAAAAAGTAAAATTGAGCAATATTATCAAACGGAAAAAGAAGAAGTCAGGCAGGCCCTAAGAGGCGAATACACTGAGGCGGCTTGGGGCAATCAGATAAGGTCTTATGTAATTCATCCTTATAAATTAGTCAAAGATCACCGCAGTGGCTTTGAACTCAAAGATCCGGAAGCAATTTTGGGCGGAGATTTGATGCCGTTGATAAAAAATAGTTTAGATAATA
>JAUYFP010000037.1 GCA_030690875.1 bacterium
TGTTGGTGTTTTTGCTGAGTATTGGGGTAAATTGGTTATTATGAAGAAGCAGGCCGTTCATATTGCCAATTGAGGCCATAAACACATTATCTTGCTCCATTATGCCCACTACCAAGTCCAAATTTGTCAGCCAGTTTCTAATTTTGGTACTAGCGGCCAGTTCTGGCAAAATACGATTAAGCTCTTGGAGTATTTCTTCCAAGAGCATTTCAGGGTCTTCTTGGCCACTACTATCAAAATAAGTGGCTATTTGATTGGTAATTTCGTCAATAAAGGCTTGTTGTTCAGTTTTGTTTTTTGGCAATTCCAACATTACAAATAGGCGACCGCGCTCGCCAGCGTCGCTCATATATAACTCGGATATTTCTCGAGCATTGAGCGGATCGTAGTTAAATATTTTGTGATGTTTCAGCCCCATTATTTTACTTTTATCCCAAATAATATTATACTATAAATAGTGTCGTTAGTAAACTGACTTTTCGGCAATATTATGCTTGAACAAATTTTTGGTTCAGTCGCTAGAACAAAAATCCTTAAATTCTTTTGTATTAACCCAGAGGATAAGTTTTTTGTTAGAGAGTTGTCTAGGCGCTTGAATTTGCAGTTAAATTCCATTCGTCGCGAGGTAGCCAACTTGGAAAAGTTTGGTTTTTTGGCTTCAATGGAGGAAAATGGCAAAAAATATTATTATGCCAATCATAGTTTTTCCTTATTTTCGGAAATAAAAAATTTGGTTTTTAAGTCCTTGGCTTTGGAAGAAATGTATTTGGCTGATAAAATGTCAAAAATTCCCGGTTTAAAGCTTTTGGTTTTTACCGGCGCTTTGACTGAGTCGCCGGCGGAAACCGATGTTTTGGTGGTCGGCAAAATAAATAGGGAAAAATTGGACAAATATCTCAGCAAAATAGCCGAAGGCTTGCCAGGCGAATTGCGTTGCAGTTTTTTGTCGCTTAGTGATTATCTTTATCGTTTGGATATTACTGATAAGTTTATTTATGACATTTGGTCAAATCCGAAAATTATCGTGGTTGATAAAATATCTAAAGATTTAAAAAAGAGCATATTAGATGATTTTGATTTTAAGCATTTTAGAACGCAATAGGGGAGCTTGGCTTCTGTCTCGTCATGGTAAGCTGAGTAAGCAGGACTTTAATCTTGAACCCGGTAGTGACCAGCTTTTATTTTTTTTGGATAAATTTTTGAAAAAAGAAAAAGTCAGTTTGAAAAAAATAAACGGAATAATTTTTTTGCTTCGTGAGGCCAGTCTGACGCAGGTAAAAGTTTTTACCACTACTATCAATACTATTGCTTGGTATTTTGATTTGCCAGTTAAAGCTAAATTTTATTTTAAAGGTGATTTTGATCAGCTTTTAAGTAAAACCATAGCTAGTTTTCCAAAAAAACAAAAGTTTGCGCCGATAAAAGCTGAGTACAATAGGGAAACAGTTATTACTTTGTCAAAAAAACAGGCTAAGTATAAAATTAGCCGTTAATTTTTCATATTTAGGCACTTATAAACAGCTTCTTGGTTAAAAGGGCTGTTTTTTGTTGTAATAAAAGTAAAATTGTGGATAACTATGGCTTGTTAGCAATTGACATTTTAGCTAATGGTGGGATATAATATATGTAATAGACCTAAAAGTGGGAAAAAGTGGGGATTTCTTATTAAGCCCTGTGGATAAGTCTGAATAATAAGCAATAAATATGTTTATTGGTGAATACCAATACAATTTGGACAACAAAAATCGCTTGGCTTTACCAGCCAAGTTTCGCAAGTTGTTTAAAGAAGGGGCAGTTATTACCAAAGGTTTGGATAATTGTCTTTTTATTTATACGGCCAAAGAATGGGATAAGTTGGTTGAGAAATTAGCCAATTTGCCTATTAGTCAGGCCAAATCCAGAGCTTTTTCTCGTATGTTACTGGCCGGAGCCATGGATGTTAATCTTGATGGTCAGGGCCGGATTATTTTGCCAGATTATTTGAAACAATTTGCCACTTTAAATAAAAAAGTAGTTATTGCTGGTTTGTATAATAGATTAGAAGTTTGGGATGATAAATTATGGACCAAATATCAGAGAACTTCTGAAAAAGACACCAATGAAATAGCCGAGGGCTTAGCAGACTTAGGCATTTAGCCATGTTGAGTGATTATCAGCACATTAGCGTGCTAAAAGATGAAGTATTGGAAATTTTGTCTCCCCAGCCCAATCAGAACTTTGTTGATTGCACTTTGGGTGGTGGAGGACACAGCGAAGAATTATTGAAACAGAATGGTCCAAAGGGAAAAGTATTGGCTTTTGAGCTGGATCAAAGAGCGATAGCAGCCAGTAAAACAAGATTAAAAGATTATCAAGATAGATTAATCATCGTACATAAGAGTTATGTACATTTAAAATCAGAAGTCAAAAAGCATAATTTAGACAAGAATATTTCCGGTATTTTATTGGATTTGGGCTTGTCGTCTGACCAGCTGGATAAAACCAATCGAGGGTTTTCCTTCAAGGATCATGGACTACTGGACATGAGGTTTGATCCGGCCGGTCAGACGCTGACTGCAAGCGATATTATTTTGACTTATTCGGTGTCTGCTTTATCAAAAATATTTCAGGAGTATGGTGGAGAGAAAATGGCTAAACGTTTGGCCAGGGGAATTGTCTCTTGGCGCGAAAAACACCCCCCGACTACGCTCGGGGTAGTAAAACAAAAACAAAATCAAGCCATAAAAACTTCCATGCTTGTCTCTGTCATACTCCAAATATTGAAAATTAGCGATAGCGCCTTGAAAAAGTTCCGTATTCATCCAGCGACCAAGGTTTTTCAAGCTCTAAGGATAGCGGTTAATGCTGAGCTGTATAACATCCAAGCTGTTTTGCCTCAGGCCATTGAAGTATTGCCCAAAGGAGGCCGGCTAGCAGTCATTAGCTTTCATTCGCTGGAAGACAGGATTGTTAAACATTATTTTAGGAGTTTGTTGGGAAGCTGTGTTTGTCCGCCATCAGCGCCGATTTGTCGCTGTGGTCAGAAGCCACAAGTAAAGATTTTGACCAAAAAAGGCATCCGGCCAAGCAGTCAGGAAGTAAAGCAAAACCCCCGCAGTCGGAGCGCTATTTTGAGAGCAATAGAAAAAATTTAGTATTAAAATAAAAACAAAAATCATGTTGAGAAAAAAAGTAACTAATTTTTTTGGGCGCATGAGAAAGTTCAATACTTTTATGGCTTTTACTTGCTTAGCTTGTCTAATGACTATGCTAGTTTCCACTAATTATGCTAATAGCCAGACGCTGGAAAGGACAGACCTTAATAAACAAATAAGGTCAGCTGAGGATAATTGGCGAATTATTAATGCCACTATTGGCGAACTACAAAGCACCGAGCGTATTGAAAATGAAAGTAAAAAATTGGATTTGGTTAAAGTGCAGACCCAAGACACCTATTATTTGGCAGTCAAAGACGAAAGAGTCGCCTTAAAATAAGTAAGTTTAGTTTATGAACTGGTTTCGACCCCAAGTCTATCAGTTATCCAGTTTTAGGATAAATGCCCTTTTTTTGGGTATTTTTTTCTTGCTGGCCTTGATTTTGGCCAGAATTTTTTATTTACAAATAGTGCGACATGATTATTATTTGAATTTAGGTTTGAATCAGCGTTCAATTGTCAGAGATGTTCAAGCGGAAAGAGGCCGGATATTTGCCTTGGCCAGTCCGGCAAATCCGGAAGATTTGTATCCATTGGCTATCAATAAAGTTTATTATGAAGTAAGCGTTGATCCGAGTAAAATCACTCGGCCGCAAAACGTAACTGATATTTTTGCCCAAGTATTGGAATTAGATGAAGCTGGCCAGCAGGAGGTTTTGGATAAAATAAAAAAAGAGGATCGCTTTTATGAGCTTATTGTCAAAGAATTGCCACAAGATAAGGTAGATGAATTAAGCAGGCTTTTTGAAGAATTGAGGTTTGATATAAATAAAACTAAAAACAAAAAAGAGCAAATAAAAGATTTGTCTGAGCTGGGAGTTAATTTTGTCAAGCATATTCTTAGGCTTTATCCGGACAAGGAAGTTGGCGCTCATATTTTAGGATTTTTGGGCTATGGAGATGACGGCATAAAAAGAGCGGGTAAATATGGTCTGGAATCTTATTTTGAAAATGATTTAGCTGGTTTTGGAGGACGAGTTATAGGGGAAAAGGATCAGGCTGGCCGTCTTTTGAATAAAAATGATGGCATAGCCGCTGAAAATGGCGCGGATTTAATTTTGACCCTTGATCGTAATATTCAATATAGCGCTTGCAAGTCGCTGGAAAAAGCAGTTGCTCAATATAATGCTCAAAGCGGAACAGTTATTATTATGGAAACCAAAACTGGAGCCATTAGAGCGATGTGCAATTATCCGAGCTTTGATCCTAATGAGTATAATAAGGTAACAGACGCTAATGTTTATAATAATTCAGCGGTTTATGAAGCTTATGAGCCGGGATCGGTGATGAAAGTAATAGCCATGTCAATAGCTATTGATCAAGATAAAGTGACGCCTGATACTTTATATGAGGATAAGGGTGAAGTAAAGTTTGCTGGCGGACAGGTAGTGAGAAATTCTGATTTAAAAGCGCATGGCATGGTTGATATGAAAGAGGTTTTGTCTTCATCACTAAACACCGGAATTATTTTTGCCACTTCGGAAATTAATAATAAGATTTTTGAAGAATACATGAAAAATTTTGGCTTTGGCCAAGAAACAGAAATTATGACAGAGCAAGAAGCTCAAGGCAACATATCTTCGCTGGCTAAAAAAGGTGATATTTATAAAGCCACTGCCTCTTACGGGCAAGGAATTACAGTCACGCCTTTGCAAATGGTTTCAGCTGTCAATGCCATTGCCAATCAAGGAGAATTGCTTCAGCCTTACATTGTTAAGGAAATAAGGTATATCAATGGCGATAAAAAAGAGTTTAGCCCAAATATCATTCGTCGAGTAATTGATAAAAGTACCGCTGTGCAGGTTTCCGCTATGATGGTTCATACGGTTGATGTGGGTCATTCTAAAAAGGCCGGCGTAGAGGGCTACTATGTGGCTGCTAAAACCGGAACAGCTAATGTGTCTAACCCAAACGGCGGATATTATGGTGCTGGTAAGACAATCCATACGGTTGTTGGTTTTGCTCCTAACGAAGATCCAAAATTTACTATGATTACCAAGTTAAATTATCCTACAGCGGCTTTTGCCGAATCAACGGCCGCTCCGTTATTTGGTGAAATTGCCAAATTTTTGTTAGAATACTATCAGATAGCCCCAAGCCGTTAAATTATGAAAAAAATCCTTTATTTTATTCTCAAAATTCTCGCCAAATTGGTGATTAATAAATATCAGCCAACAATTATTGGTATTACCGGCAGTGTGGGCAAGACCTCTACTAAAGAGGCGATTTATAGTGTTTTAAACGACAAATTTAAAGTTAGAAGAAATATCAAGAATTTTAACAATGAAATTGGCACGCCCTTGACTATTTTGGGTTATAATCAGACGCCGGGGAAAAATATTTTTCGCTATCTGGCTATTTTTTTCAAGGCCATGGCTTTGATATTTAAGAAAAAGAAATATCCCAAGATTTTGATTTTGGAAATGGGCGCTGATAAGCCCGGTGATATTGATTATCTGACTTCAATTGCCAAACCGGAGATTGCGGTGATAACCGCCATTGGTTCCAGCCATTTGGAATATTTTGGCACAATAAAA
>JAUYFP010000041.1 GCA_030690875.1 bacterium
TTCAATTTACGAGCGATTGTGGATAATTAGGAGTTTATATTTACCTAATTTAAAAAAAGTGTTATAATATAATTGGTTTTGTCAAATAAATTATTTATAATAAATTGACTATAATAAATTAACTATGAAAAATCTCTTAAAAAAAAGTGGGTTTACCTTGATTGAGTTGATAATAGTAGTCGCTATTATTGCTTTACTAGCGGCGGCGACATTTGTGGCTGTTAATCCAGCTAGAAGAATTCATGAAGCCAATGACGCTCAGCGCTGGGCTGATATTACTGCTATTGCTGATGCTTGGGCGACTTACGTGGCGGATAATAGTGGTAACAATGCTACTAGTAGTCCATATTGTATTACGGAGAACCGTAACTGCATGATTTCTACTAAGGGAGGCGCTACTAGCACAGTAGGTAATGATGGTGGTTGTGCTAGTACTACTAGTGGAACAATCTGGTTAGATCCATTGGTAACTAATGGATATCTTGGAGATATTCCTTATGATCCAGGTTTATCAGGCACCGTAACGGCCACTAATACTGGTTATTATTTTCATAAGGATGCTCATGGCGCTATTTTTGTCGGTGCTTGTGATAAAGATTATGAGAACAACCTCATTCAGGTTGTCCGTTAATTTATTTTAGAAATTTGTTGCTTCTTATAAAAAAGAGTTTTTGGTTTTATTTATGAAAAATTTAATAAAAAAAAGTGACTTTACCCAGCGCCATTATGGCGCTGGGTTTACTTTAATTGAGTTGATAGTAGTAGTTGCTATTATTGCTTTATTAGCGGCCTCTACTTTTGTGGCTATTAACCCAGCTAAAAGAGTCCACGAATCTAATGATGCTAAACGTTGGGCCGATGTCACAGCTATTGCTGATGCTTGGGCAGCTTACGCGGCAGATCATAGTGGTGATAATGCCACTACATCAGCTATATGTATAACTGGTAATGAAAATTGTGTGATTGCTAATTATAGAGGAACCGACACTAACTCCGAATGCCATGCTTCTACCACTGGTGATACCACTGGTAATTTAATCTGGTTAGATCCTTTAGTTACCAATGGTCTTTTAGGTGCTATTCCGGCCGATCCCCAGTCTAATACGGCGATTACTACTACTACTGGCTATTATTTTCATAAAGATGCTAACGGCGCTATTTTTGTCGGTGCTTGTGAGGATGATTATGATGGTAATGTCATTCAGGTTGTCCGTTAAGGCGGGGGTATAAATTTAAAGAATAAGAGCTGATTAGTTATTTTTAGCTAATCAGTTTTTTATTGCCAAAATTAACTATTCTGAGTTATAATAGTGTTAATTATAAATAATATTGGATTTTTATGAAGATTATAAAAAACAAGTGGTTTTGGATAGCATTGGTCATTGTTATTGCGCTAATTGGCTTTATTTTCTTTAAGTTTTCTTCCAAAGAAGAGACTAGCTATGTGACTGAAAAGGCCAAAATTAGTGATTTATCGCAAACGGTAGAAGTTACTGGCTCAGTTGAGTCAGCTGATGATATTGATTTGAATTTTACTAGCACTGGCACTTTGCAGGGCATTTCGGTTAAAGTTGGCGATAGCGTCAAAGCTGGCCAAACTTTGGCTAGCTTATTTGCCGGCGATGTTGCTTCGCAAGTGGCTGACGCCCGAGCCAATCTTGAGCTGGTCAAAACCAATTTAAGGGAAATTTTGGCTGGCGCCAGCAATGAAGATATTAATGTTACCAATGAAGAAGTGGCTAGCGCCGAAACTAGCTATCAAGCAGCTCAAGATAGTTTGAAAAATTTGGAAAGCACTAGGGATCAAGAATTAGCAAGTCTTAGAGAAATAGCTCTTAATACTTTGTCAGATAAAAGTTTTGTAGCTCAGTATTCTTTGGATCTTATTTATGACAGCATTTTGGATCAGGACGCGGAAAATGATTTGTTTGTTAGCGACGTTGCTTCCTTAAATCAAGCCAAGGATTATTATGTTTTCGGTAAGAGCGGTTTAGTTGAAGCTAAGGTCTTGATAGATACAGCTAAAACAACGGAAAATCAGGAAGATATTTTAGTATCTTTAGATTCTTTAAATGGGGTATTAAAAAATATTTCCAATTCTCTACTGGCCACATTGGATGCCTTGAGAACAGCCGTGTCTAATGGCACTTACACTGTGTCAGTAATTGATAGTTTAAAATCAGATTTAAACACCCAAAGCACAGCAGTTAGCACAGCGCTGGCCTTAGTTCAAGATTCTGCTTCTGATATCAGGACTCGCGATCTTTATTATCAAACCAGTATTATTGATAAGGAAAACAGTGTTAGCTCGGCTTTAAATAGCTTGAATTTGGCCAAAGCCAAGTTGGATTTAAAACAGGCGCCAGCTAGAGATTTTGAAATTGACGCCGCTAATGCCAAAATTCGTCAGGCCGAAGCAACCTTAAATAGATATTTAAGTAATTGGTCAGAAACTATTATCAAAGCGCCGGTTGAAGGTATAATCAGCAAAGTTAATTTTGATAAAGGAGAACAAACCTCACTGAGCTCGCCAGTTATTTCCATGATCGGATTAAGTGAAATGGAAATAAAAGTAGATGTGCCGGAATCGGATATCACTAAATTAGCCATAGGCGATCCAGTAAATATCACCCTAGATGCTTTTTCGGCTGAGGATAAATTTTTTGGCACAGTTACTTTTGTTGATCCGGCCTCTACCTTAATTGACGGCGTAGTTTATTATAAAGTGACTATTAGCTTCAATCAAAAAGACGATCGCCTAAAATCCGGCATGACTGCTGATTTAACCATTAATACCGACAGCCGAACTGGCGTTATGGTTGTGCCTTCCCGTGCGGTGATTTATCGGGAAGATAAAAAATATGTTCAGGTTTTAGTCAATGGCCAATTAGCGGAAAAAGAAGTTACTACTGGCTTGAAAGGCGATGGAGGATTAGTGGAAATATTATCCGGCCTAAATGAAGGCGAAGAGGTAATAACTTATATTAAAAATGGTAAGTAGAGCATAGACAGAGATGATTGAATTAAAAAACGTTTATAAAGAATTTGTAAATGGTGAAGTTGTTACCAAGGTTTTGCAAGGCATAAATTTGCAAATCGGCCGAGGTGAGTTTTTGGCGATTATGGGTCCCTCAGGATCGGGCAAATCAACCCTCATGCATATCTTGGGTTTTTTGGACAATATTAGCACTGGCCAATATTATTTTGATAATAAAAATGTTAGCAGTTTGGACGATGATATCTTAGCTGATTATCGCAACAAAAAAGTTGGTTTTGTTTTTCAAAGTTTTAATTTGTTGCCTAAAACCAGTGTCTGGGAAAATGTTCGACTGCCACTTTTATACAATCGAGGCAAAACTGATTTGTCTTATGTTGATAAGGCGATAAAAAGTGTTGGTTTGGAACACCGTAAAAATTATCTTTCCAATCAGCTATCGGGCGGTGAAAAACAGCGCGTGGCTATTGCCAGAGCTCTGGTGAATAATCCGGATATTATTTTTGCCGATGAACCGACTGGCAATTTGGACTCAAAATCCGGTATCCAAATAATGTCTATTTTGCATGAGCTTAGTAAAATGGGCAAAACCATAGTGGTTGTTACCCATGAGAGCACCACCGCTAAGTACGCCAAGAGAATAGTGCAAATTAGAGATGGCGAAATAGTTAGCGATGAAGTAAATAAGGATGTCATTAGCACGGAAACTCTAAAAGGCCAATTAAAATAAAATGCGTTTTGATTTTTCTACTTGCAGGCAAACTATTAAAGCGCTCAAAACCAACAAGATGCGCTCTTTTTTGACATCTTTAGGAATTGTTATTGGCATTTCTTCGGTAATTATAATAATGTCCGGTGGAGCTGGCGCCCAAAGTTTGATAACTAATCAAATTCAGGGGATAGGTGGTGATTTATTGGGTATTTTGCCGGGCGCTAGTGATGATGAGGGGCCACCAGCGGCGGTTATGGGCATCAATATCACCACTCTGGTCTATGATGATGTTAAAGCCATAGACGACAGGGTAGAGGAAGTGGTGGCCGCTAGCGCCTATGTCAGAGGCATAGCTGTAGCTAGTTGGCAAAACAAGACCAAAGACACTAGTTTTTTGGGCACTACCGCCAATTATATGGAAGTAGAAGGCGGCGCCGAACTCAGTAGTGGTAATTTTTTTTCTGTGGATACTAAAGAAGAGCGGGTGGCAGTCCTGGGCTCTTTAGTGGCTGATGAATTATTTGGCAATGTTAATCCTATTGGTGAAAGGGTAAAAATAAACAAAGAATCTTTTAGGGTAGTGGGAGTAATGAAAGAAAGGGGTTTGGTTGGTTTTCAAAATCAGGATGATCAGATATTTATTCCGCTTTTCACCGCGCAAAAAATAATGCTTGGCATTAATTATCTTAGTTTTGCCCGAGCCAAAGTAGCCGAAGGATCCGATGTGGAATATGTGATTGACCAAGTGTCCAATGTGCTAAGAGACAGACATGGTATTGCTGATCCTAGCCAAGATGATTTTTCGGTTCGATCATCAGAAGAAACTTTAAATACTTTAGCCGACATTACTGACGCTTTAAATTATTTTTTAGGGGCAGTAGCGGCTATATCGCTATTGGTCGGTGGTATTGGTATTATGAATATCATGCTAGTTTCAGTTAATGAAAGCACTAGAGAAATAGGATTGAGAAAAGCGGTCGGAGCCAGGCGGATTGATATTAGTCTGCATTTTTTGATTCAGACTATAATTCTGACTACTTTGGGTGGCCTGATAGGCATAATTTCCGGCGTAAGCATTTCATTTTTAATAAGTGTTGTGGCGATTGCCTTGGGTTATGATTGGGAATTTATTATTCCTATTTCCTCAATAGTTTTATCTATTTCTTTTACGCTGGTGGTAGCTTTGACTTTTGGCTGGTATCCGGCGCAAAAAGCCGCCAAACTTGATCCAATAGACGCTTTGCGTTATGAATAATATAATTACCAGTTTTAAAATTGCTACTAATGCTTTGAGCAAAAATAGGATGCGGACATTCCTGACTGTTTTAGGCGTGATGATAGGCATCAGCTCGGTGACCGTGATAGTTTCTGCCGGCGATAGCATTGAAAAGTTGGTTTATGACCAGATGGCCAGTTTTGGTTCGGATTTTATTCAGGCCGAAGTCAGGGCGCCAAAATCAAGTGGCGGTAGCCTGGGTCAAGCTCAGGGCATAGTCATTACTACCATGAATGAAAATGACCGGCAGGATATTTTAGATTTGCCTTATATAGACAAAGCTTATTCTTCAGTAACAGCTCAAGAGTTAGTTTCTTGGTCGGGCAATATAAAAAAGACTTTGATTTATGGAGTGAGTGCGGATTTTATTGATATTGACAGTTCCGAAATTGACCAAGGCCGTTTTTTTACTGAAGAAGAAGATAATAATTTATCTCGGGTGGTAGTTTTAGGTAAAGATGTCAAAGAGGAACTCTTTGGCAGTAATGACGCCATTGGACAAAATGTAAAAGTAAATAAACAAAATTACACAGTCATCGGTACGATGAAAGACCGAGGCACGATTTTCTTTTTTAATATGGATGAGCTTATTTATATTCCAATTCAAACTACCCAAAAAATGATTTTAGGAATTAATCATGTTATATCTATTACTTCCCAACTCAATGATTCGAGCCGTGATCAAGAAGCGGTGAGCGACATTCAAAAAATATTAAGAGCCAATCATAATATTACTAACCCAGATAGAGATGATTTTGAGGTTATGTCAATGGCCGACGCCCAAGATTTAATGAATACAGTTGTCGGCGGCGTAACTTTGCTTTTGATAGCTCTGGCGGCGGTTTCTCTGGTTGTCGGCGGCGTGGGCATTATGAATATTATGTACGCCACAGTAGCGGAAAGAACTTTTGAAATCGGCCTAAGAAAATCTATTGGCGCCAGCAAAAAAGCAATTTTACAACAATTTTTGGCTGAGGCGATAGTTATCACGCTACTAGGGGGAATATACGGGATTTTACTGGGAATATTTATGATTTATATAGTTTACCTTATTGCCACTTATTATGGCTTTGCTTGGGACTTTTCCTTGTCTTTGTCGGGTTTAGTCCTGGCTTTGGGCTTTTCCATTGTCGTTGGCCTTATTTTTGGCCTTTATCCAGCCAAAAGGGCGGCTGATTTGGACCCAATTGCCGCTATTAGAAAAGAGTAAAAGCCAACCTCGCAGGTCGGCTTATCCATTAGCACTCCTTGACTGAGAGTGCTAATTTGGTATATAATGTTTCTATGGAATCAAGGACGGAAAAATTGTTAAAAGAGATTATTGAACTCCATATCAAAACCGCTCATCCGGTCGGCTCTAAAATATTGTTTGATGGCAATAAATTTGAAATTTCTCCGGCCACCATTAGAAATGAAATGTTTGAGTTGGAGCACTTAGGCTATATTAGCCAGCCGCATACTTCTGCTGGCCGCGTGCCAACCGCCCTGGGTTATCGTTACTATCTAGATAATTTTTTGTCAGTGAAAGAGCCAAATGAAAAAGAGCAAAAAGAATTAAAACTAGCTTACAAAAAAGATATTAGAGATTTGGCCAAACTAATGGTGGAGAAAACCAGTTTAGCCGCCATTGTCGGGTTCGCGCCCAACAGTTTTTATTTCACCGGCCTATTCAATCTTTTTTCTCAACCGGAGTTTGCTGATTACAAAATGATTTTATCTATGAGTCAGGTGGTTGATTCTCTGGAAAAAGCTATGGCCGATATTTACAACAGAATTGATAAGCCGGAAGTTTTTTTGGGAACTGACAATCCTTTTAGTCCAGATTGTTCAGTCGCGGTTACTCCGCTAAGCGATGATAGGCTTTTGGCAATATTAGGGCCGATGCGCATGGATTATAATCGTATTATTGGATTGTTAGAGGAAACTATCAAGATAGTTAAGGATTAAAATAATAGAAAAATGTCAGATAAGAAAAAAACAGAAGAAAAAAAAGCCAAAACTTTCGATACTTCGACAAGCTCAGTCGGGTCGCAAAGTCGCGGGAATGATAATTTGAAAAATTTGGAAAACCAAGTAGTTCAATATTTGGCTGGTTGGCAAAAAGCTCTGGCTGATTATCAAAATTTGCAAAAGGAAATGGACAAGAAAATTTCTTATTTGGGAGAGTTTATTACCAGCGCTTGCATTTTGGAACTTTTGCCCATATTTGATAATTATCAGATTGCTTTGAATCATATTCCCTCAGCGCAAAAAAAAGAGCAATGGGCAATCGGTTTGGAGCATACATTGAAAATGTGGGAGGCCTTTTTAGCCGAGCATCACGTCCAAAAAATAAAAACCTTGGGAGAAAAATTTGACCCGAATTGGCATGAATCTTTAGGAGAAGTAGATGATCAGAGCCAAGAGGATCAGATAATAGTAGAAGAAAAGCAGTCGGGCTATAAAATAAAAGATAAAGTTATTCGTCCGGCAAAAGTCATAATCAATAATTTAACATAAATTAGTTGCCGTAGGATTCTGCTTGGCAGAACGCGGCTTAGGAAGGAGAAAAACATATGTCACTTATACCATGGACCCCATTTTTAGACACTTTTGACTCGCTGGAAAAAAATTTTTCCAGTTTTGTGCCTGCCATTGACGTCTATGAGGAGAAAGACGCAGTGGTAGTTGAAGCCACTTTGGCCGGTATTAAACCGGAAAATGTCGCCATTAATATCCACGATGATGTTTTGACTCTGGAAGGCCAGAGGGAAAGTTCCAGTGAAATTGAGGAGAAAAATTATTACCGCAAGGAAGTTAGAAGCGGATCTTTTCATCGCAGTATTGTTCTACCAACAGCGGTTATTGCCGATAAGGCCAAAGCTAATTTTGAAAATGGTTTGCTCAAAATAGTTTTGCCAAAAGAAGAACAAGCCAAGCCAAAAAGCATAAAAATTGATATAAGCAATAAATAATAAAAATGATAAATAATTTTCATCCATCGCAAAATCTGCGGCTGATAAAGCAATGTCCGATTTGTAACACTGATTATGTTCAGTCACAAATGCAAGTTTTAGATGAGTCGGAGTTTGGCGTGCTGACTTACATCAGCTGTCGAGCTTGTGGAGCTAATTTATTGACCAAGTTTGCCAGTTTTCCCCAAGGGCTTATCGGCAATGCAATCCTGACCGATTTAGAAGCTCAGGAAGTAATGGATTTTGCCAACATGTCTGAATTAACAGCCGATGAAGTGTTGGAGATTCAGCAGAATTTTATGGGTAAAGATATAATTAATAAAATAAGAAAAATTAATTAATAAAAGATATGAGTAAAATTATTGGAATTGATTTGGGAACAACTAATTCAGCGGTCGCTGTGATAGAAGGCGGTAAGCCGAAAATTTTGGAAAATAAAGAAGGCAATCGCACCACTCCTTCAATGGTGGCTGTTTCTAAAAATGGCGAGCGTTTAGTTGGTGTTTCTGCCAAACGTCAGGCAGTAACCAATCCTAAAAATACTATTTTTTCCGTCAAACGGCTCATTGGCAGGAGATTTTCTGATAAGGAAATAAAAAAAGACATTGAAACTATGTCTTATCAGATTGTTCAAGCTGGTGACGGTGTTAAAGTGAAAATGGGCGATAAGGATTACAGTCCACAGGAAATCTCGGCTATGATTTTGCAGAAAATAAAAGCTGATGCTGAAGAAAGATTGGGCGAAGAAGTAAAAGAAGCGGTTATTACTGTGCCAGCTTATTTTGATGATTCTCAGCGTCAGGCCACCAAAGACGCCGGTCAAATCGCCGGTTTGGAGGTTAAGCGTATTATCAATGAGCCGACCGCGGCCGCTTTGGCTTATGGTTTTGACAAAAAGAAAGATCAGCAAATAGCTGTTTATGATTTAGGTGGAGGAACTTTTGATATTTCTATATTGGATATTTCCGCCGATACCGTGGAAGTCAAATCAACCAACGGCGACACTCACTTAGGTGGAGACGATTTTGATCAGGTGATAATCAATTGGATTTTAACTGAATACAAAAAACAAGAAGGCCTTGATTTGTCTAAAGATCCATTAGCGCTTCAAAGACTCAAAGAGTCAGCGGAAAAGGCCAAAATAGAGCTTTCCTCATCAATGGAAACCGAAATCAATCAGCCATTTATCACTACCGATGAATCCGGTCCAAAACATTTGGTAATGAAAATTACCCGAGCTAAATTAGAAGAGTTAATTGGCGATTTAGTTGAGAAAACTTTAGAGCCATGCCGTAAGGCCTTGAAAGACGCTAAATTAGAAACTAAAGATATTGAGGAAGTATTATTGGTCGGTGGTATGACCAGAATGCCACTAGTGCAGAAAAAAGTAGAGGAATTTTTTGGCAAAAAACCAAATATATCAGTGAACCCTGATGAAGTAGTAGCTCTGGGCGCGGCTGTGCAGGCCGGTGTGCTTCAGGGCGATGTTAAAGATGTTTTGCTTTTGGATGTTACGCCACTTACTTTGTCTATTGAAACAGCTGGTAGCGTGGCGACACCGATGATTCCGAGAAATACCACTATCCCTACTTCTAAAGGTCAGATATTTTCTACCTATTCTGACCATCAGCCCTCAGTGGAGATAAATGTGCTTCAAGGAGAGCGTCCATTGGCCAGCGATAACAAATCTTTAGGTAGGTTTATTCTTGACGGCATTCCGCCAGCGCCTCGCGGCATTCCGCAAATTGAAGTTACTTTTGATATTGACGCCAATGGCATTTTAAATGTCAAAGCGCTTGATAAAGCGACCAGTAAACAGCAGTCAATCACTATTAAGTCATCTTCAGGTTTGTCAGAAACTGAAATTCAAAAAATGACCAAAGATGCTGAACTTCACGCTGAAGAGGATAAAAAGAAAAAAGAGGAAATAGAAACCAGAAACGGGGCGGATAATATTATTTATTCCACTGAAAAGTTTATTAAAGAAAATAAAGACAAGATAAAGGAAGATGATCAGAAAAAGATGGAAGAAAAATTAAAGGCCTTAAAAGACGTCAAAGACAAGGATATAGAAAGCGTCAAAAAAGCCGTGGTCGAAATGGAGGACTTAGTCCAGTCTATTGGCGCGGCCATGTATTCCGCCTCCGCTCAAGCTCAGCCAGCCACTGATTCAGCCACCGATGCTAAAGATAAAAAAGAGGCAGTTGAAGGAGATTTTGAAGAAGTGAAAACAGACCAGAAAGATAAATAATAATGACATTTGAAACACCGCCATTAGGAGACCATTATAACTATTCGGGTTTTGATCCTGAATGGTTAAAAAATCCAGAGATTCAGGAAAAAGCTCGTAAGTTAGCTGAGTTCTGGCAAAAGGAATTTGCATCTTTAGATTTTAAGGCCTCTGATGATGAAGAGATATTAATTCATTTTACTAATGATCAAAATTTAGTTGATATACAGGCAGATGATAGTGCAGTTTTGAAAAATAGATCTAGATTTTATGATGGTGGTCGTGAGAATTTAGAAAAACATGGTTTTGATTTTGAAAAAGCTGATGCTGAATTTGGTACAGAAAAATGTGTAGTAACAATTCCATTACGGTCATTTAAGCGGTGGCTCGACACTTTATCATGGCTTAAATTAACTGGTGCGGGAGTATTAGATAATGCTATAGTGTTTAAAGTTCCAAAGAAAGATATTTTATTAAGAGATGGAAGGTTTGTGGAAAATATGTTTAAAATTGATGCCGAAGGCCAAGATAAAGATAAATTAGATCTTGATCGCTTAGCATATTTTAATTCTACAAGTCATTATAATGAAGAATTATTTGATGATGAGCAAGCTATACCAGAAGCATGGGTACCACACAAGTTATCTTTAGAGGGTGCTCAGACTATTAATTATCAAGAACAAGAATAATGCCCAAAGACTATTATAAAATATTAGGCCTTAATAAATCAGCTTCGGAGGCAGAAATTAAAAAAGCTTTTCGTAAATTAGCCCATCAGCATCATCCGGACAAAAACGGTTCTGGCAGTGCGGAAAAATTTAAGGAAATAAATGAGGCCTATCAAGTTTTAAGCAACAAGGAAAAAAGACAGCAATACGATCAGTTTGGCACTACTTTTGAAGGCGCTCAGGGCGCTGGTGGCCAAAATCCTTTTGCTCAAGGTTTCGATTTTTCCGGTTTTCAAGGATTTGGTGGTGGCCAAAATGCCAATTTCGATTTTGATTTGGGTGACATTTTTGATAATTTTTTCGGCAATGGGCCGGTGAGAAAAAACCGCAGTAGTCGAGGTTCTAATATTGAAGTAGACATTGAAATTAATCTTAAAGAATCTGCTTTTGGCGTCAGTCGCTCTATTTCTATTCGCAAACAAATAACTTGTAATTTATGTAGTGGCACTGGCGCTAAAAACGGCGTGGCTTTTGCCAGCTGTCAGACTTGCGACGGCACTGGCCAGATTATTAGTACTGTGTTTGGCACTTTTAGAACCCAAAGCGTTTGTCCGGAATGTCGTGGTCAAGGCCAGATGATTAAAGAAAAATGTCCGACTTGCAATGGTCAAGGAATTATTTTGGAAACCAGCGATATTAAAATTGAGATTCCCGCCGGGATAAACGACGGCCAATCTATTCGTTTGTCCGGTCAGGGCAATGCTGGTAAAAACAGCGCGTCTAGCGGTGATCTTTATGTTACGGTGCATGTTAAAGACGAAAGGGGCTTTGTCAGAGATGGCGATGATTTGATTACTGAATACGACGTGCCTTTTACTACGGCCGCTTTGGGTGGACAAATTGAGATTAAAACTATAGACGGAAAAGTAAAATTAAAAATTCCCAGTGGCACTCCGAGTGGCAAGAAATTTATTTTGTCAGGCAAAGGTATAAGTCATCTTAAGTCCAGAGGCAGAGGAGAGCAAATTGTGATAGTCAATGTTGATGTGCCGACTAGGCTTACTAAAAAACAAAAACAACTCTTGGAGGAATTAGACAAAGAGTTTGAGAAAAAATCTTGGTTTTAGAAAATATATTTAATGAAATAAAATCGTCACTCGCTTATGTTTGGCGGTTTTATTTTATATTTTAAAGCGCATTAGTGTGCAAATGGTAATAGGGAGGTCTATTTTTATAGCGTTTGATGGCCATAGCAATAATATCTTCCAAAAAATCGCCATAATCCATACCAGTAAGTCCGGCAACAGACGACACACAATCTTTGATATTAATAGAGGGGTTGGGATTAAGCTCTAAAACATAAGGATTATCATCTTTATCCACTCTAATTTCCACCCGTCCATAGTCATGACAGTCCAAAATATTATATGTATCCAAAGCTATCTCAGTTATTAATGCTTCTAGTTTTTTACTAATATTTTTAGGTGGACGTTGCACGCTAATACCATAAGTATCTAGAGTGTTTTTGCCAAACTTCATTTCGTGTGTATAAATATGCCAATCACCATCTTTCATATCCTTAAAGATAGAACGAGATAAGGGTAAGGCGCGTAAATCATCATCTTCACTGCCTAAAATAGATACATCGTATTCATCACCTTCAATATACTCTTCAATTAAAGCTGGGCTACCCATTTCCGTAATGATTTTTTTTAATTGCTGATTAAGTTTTTCTCGATTAGTAACCACCGAATCATTACCGATACCAATAGAATTATCAGTATTAGCTGGTTTAATAATCAAAGGATACTTTAAACTTTCGTCGATATCATCATCTAAAGTATAAGCATAATCCCAGTGCGGTGTAGGAATGTTGTGGTGGGCTAAAAGTTTTTTTACTCTAATCTTATCAATACACAAACTCAAAGTTAGTGGATTGGAACCAGTATAAGGTACGCCTAAAATATCTAATAGTGCCGCTGCATGTGGCTCTAAAAGACTAGAATTGTTAATGCGCTCACAGACATTAAACACTAAATCAACATCGCTATTTTTTAAATTACTGAAAGCCTCTTCAATTTTGTTAAAATTGAAGAAAGTTACTCGATAACCGCGTTCTTTTAAGGCAGTTTCAATATTACGACCAACTGACATTAGTTCTTGTTCAATATCATTTTCTCCGTTTTCATAAACATTACAAGCAATACCAATGTGTAAATTCCGTTGATCCTCTTTTTTTAAAATTCTGATTTTTTCAATTTTGGCAGTATGAATCAGTAGACTGCTATTTAAAGCAGCGTGGGAAAAACTATTTTTGCGTGAAGTCTTGCCAATCGAAGATTCTGGAGTAAATTTAGCTACTTCATAATTAATATGTTTTAAGGCATCTTTCAAATTTTCTTGGGCATCAGGCATACTAAAACCAGAAACTGTAATCCAACCTAAAAATTCGTAACCTTCTGGTGGCACCAGAATTGGTTCGCCAATTTTTTTAAAAAAATATATTTCCTCCAAATATTCTTTTTTGTAAATTGCTTGGTCAACATCTAATTTAGATAAGACCCCTGAATAATCAGATAGAAAATAGATTCCAGTAATATATTTTTTAGGAATTTCTGGCCGTTCCATTTTAGGCACATACTGACCTAAGGCAATTTTTACTCCACACTCAATTAAATCAAGACCCCAAGCGCTTTTGACAAAAGAATAAACTTGGTCGCCACCCATGCGTAAATTAATTTCAATTGGTATTGGCCCGTTTTTGGTAGATTTGGCTTCAAAATGGACAATACCGTTTTGCACACCTAATTTTTCTAAGGTTTTTTCGGCTAAATTTACTAAATTTAGCTGGTTAATATTTGAAAGACTTGAAGGTATAGAGTCTCCGGTTTCCACAAAAAAAGGCTCTTTAGTTTGATGATTATCGGTGATGGAATGAAATTTAATTTTGCCATTTTGTAAAACAATATCCAGATCAACCTCATCGCCGGCAATATATTCTTCCACAAAAATATCTAAACCCTCTGCCAAAGCGCTTTCGGTTTTAACGGAAATATTTTTTTTAATATAATTATAGGTGTCAATTAATTCCTCTTTATTTTCTATTTTGATAACATAAGCGCTAAAAGCTCCATAAGCCGGTTTAATCACCATGGGGAAAATAAAGTCTGCCGGTAAATTCTGTATATCGCTTACAGATTTAAGTAAGGCATACTTAGGGGTTGGTAAATTATTGTTTTGACAAAATTCACGAAAAGCAAATTTATTCCTGATTTTTTTAGCAATACCATAAGGCGTGCCAATAAAATTAAACTTATCCACTATTTTAGCGGTCAGTGAGACATCGTCTTCCCAAAAAGTAATTACACCATTAATATGAATTTCCGGATTATTGATGATAAAATCTTTAACTGCCGCGATGGCTTCTCGGTAATTGGTGTTGTCAGCGATAATCCAATGATCAACGTAAGCTTGGGCCCAATTTTTTTCGTTGTTTAAACAAACAATTTTTAAACCCAATTTTTTTAGACGATGTAAAATAAATCTTTTTTTAATAGAACCGGTATTAACTAATAGAATAGTTTTATCGGTGAAATCAATGTTATTTTTCATAAAAGTCCTTTAAGTTCTTGCTGATAAATATTAAATAGTTTATTTTTAAATTGTTTGGGAATAGTAGTACTTGGATGAATGCCAAAAAATTTACCACGCAAAATCTTTTCTCGTTTAATTGCCTCTTTTAAATATTTTTTGGCAAATAAATCAATTAAGTCGCCTGAGCAACCATTGCGATAAGCCAAGAAAAAAGCCAATAATTGTTCATCACGGACAGCTTTGGGCTTTTCGTAGGCGCGAGTATTTTTTGCACTAAATAAAGGAAAGAATTCAATATACTGTTTGGCAAAAAAGTTACGATTAAAACTAATTTTTTTTGGATCACCGCCGATTGCTTTAGAATATAAAAAGGCTTTAGCGCACATTGGACATTCATAGCACCATTTTTCGCTATTAGTTTTTTTTGGCGAGCAAGACATTAAGTATTTTAATAAGTTAGGATAGCGATGGTATAAAATATGCATTTCCGCTAGATTGTAAATCGGTTCAACCAGACTCACAGACTGTAAATTATTTTTAGTTAGACGTTGTAAATATTGATTATGTTTTTTAGCATAAATAATTGATTGATCAAAAGACGGATAAGATTTATAGCCGTTGTGATTTATAAAAGCATCTGTAAAATTAGCTTCGTTGCCCAAAATTACATATTTAGCGCTATAATAATAAGCTAAGGGCAGAAGTTCTAAAATAAAAGCCAGCATGCCGTTAGTATTATCAAATTCGTGAATTTTTTTAATTAACTTTTTAGATAAAAATATTTCATCCGCGTTATCATACAAATAATCAATTTGTACTTTTTCGTTTTTGATAAATTTTTTTATAATCTGCTTTTTAAATTTAGCTTCAACGCTGTTTAGATTTTCCATTTCTTTAACAAAGACAATTTGGCAGTTTAAACCAAGTTCTCTTACCAAGCCATAAGATAATAAGCTGTCTTTGCCAAAAGATAAAGCTAAAATTATCTGTTTAGCTTTAGTTTTATATTTAGGTACTAAATAGGGCTTATTTTTGGCTAAGATAAAACTAAGTCGGGTTTTCTTAGAAGCTTTAAAATCGGTTAGTAGATCTTTGGTTTTTAGGTTGTTTATATCAGCAATTTTACCCAGATCTTTTACTATACCATAATCAGCAAAATTGGCCATTAGGGGTTTAGAAAAATTATAAACCAAACTAATATCGGTTAAAAAAGTTAACTGTCGTGTCCGGCTATAAATAAAATTATCAGCCAATATTTTTTTATTTTTAGCACCAAGACTGGAAAACACTTTCGGCTTATATTTTATTCCATATTTTTTTTCTCCACCAAAGTTAATTTGAAAACCGTCGTTTGTAATTAGTGAAGAAATTTTAATTGTATTAGCTGAAGATTTTTTTGCTTTGATTTTCTTATTTTTTAATTGTTAATTTGATATTATTATAGCACTTTTCTAGTTTTTGAAAATATCAAAAAATCCACCTCGTTTAGCAATGGTAGTGACGGGCAGATTTTGTTGATGATTATTAGTTTATAGAAATCAATTTGACTGTAAAAATCAAAGTGGCGTTTGGTGGTATTGGACCACTGCCAGTTGAGCCGTAAGCTAAGTCAGAAGGGATAGTCAGTTTTTTTTCTTCGCCGACTTTCATGCCCAATAGACCTTGATCCCAGCCCTTAATAACTGCGCCTTGGCCAATAGTAAAGGTAAATGGCTGGCCAGCATCAATGCTAGAATCAAATTTGCTGCCGTCTTCCAAAGTGCCGGTGTAGTCAACAGTGATAGAATCACCGCTTTTGACAATTTCAGAGCCACTACCTTCAGTTAAAATTTCTGTTTGTAATTCCACTTGGTTTTGGTTGTTAATATTTGTATCAGCGGCTATTTGCTTAGTGATTTCGGCAATATTCATTGCTTCGGGGAAGAAAAGTAGGCCGTCTTTGCTGATGTAAGTATCTACTTTCTTGCCGTCAGGGAAAGTGACCGGCATTTTGTATAAGCCGTTTTCCTCGGTCATTTCGCCTAGCGTGACTGTTATACCAGCCTGCAAAAGACTCTCGTTGATAAATTTTTCTGCTATATTTTTAGCTTCGCTTACTCTTATATTTTTGGAATTTAAGCTAGTAAATGATATATAACCTATTAATCCCAAGGATATTATTGTTAAAACAATAATAATTAATGTTTTGTTCATAAGTTCTTTTATTTAATTATGGTTCATTAATTATACATCAACGAGAATTAAGGTCAAGACTTGAATTAATGACGGCGGAAATTTCTATTTTGCCTGCGAAATGGCTTATGGCTACGAGCTTGTCCGGTTCTAGTTCTAGGCATTATTTTGTCCTCAATTTTGACAAAGCGTCGTGGTGGTAAAATTGGCAGATTGGAGATGGGAATGGTTTTTTTGATTAGTCTTTCAATTTGTTTAACAGCCATTCTTTGTTCTGGACCGACAAAAGATATTGCCTTGCCTGTTTTACCAGCTCGGCCAGTGCGGCCAATGCGGTGCACATAATCATCGCTGTTGTCCGGTAAATCATAATTGATTACCAAAGATATGTCATTGACATCAATACCGCGGGCGGCAATGTCAGTAGCTACCAGCACGCGATATTTGCCAGATTTGAATCCGGCCATAGCGGCTTGTCTCTGGGGTAGTGATTTATTAGAATGTATTTCCGTTGCTGAATGGCCCATGGCTCTGACTAAAATAGCGATTTTTTTGGCGCCATGCTTGGTGCGGGAAAAAATCAAAACTGAACCACTATTATCACTTAGTAATTTTTCTAAAAGTTGGGAGCGCACTTCTTTAGAAGCAATAAATATTTCTTGTTCTGTTTGGTCTATGGTAGTGCCAGCTGGGGCGACTTCAATACGCCAAGGCATTTTCATAAAACGCGCGGCCATTTCCGCAATCGCTTTGGGCATAGTGGCGGAAAACATCATAGTCTGACGCTGTTTAGGCGCAAAGCTTAAAATTTGTCTTATTTGCGGAGCAAAGCCAATATCAAACATTCTATCAGCTTCATCCAAGACAATTATTCTTACTTTTTCCAAACTAAGGTTTTTTCTTTGCAAATGATCAATTAAGCGTCCGGGAGTGGACACTATGATATTGGGCTGGCGACGCATAGCTTGAATTTGCTGATAGGAAGAAGCGCCACCGATTAAGACAGCAGTGCGCAAGCCAAATTTTTGGCCGATTTTGTGAAGCACTTCATCTACTTGCAGGGCTAATTCGCGGGTGGGCAATAAAATCAGTCCTTGACCTTTATTTTGGTTAAGCAACTGAATCATTGGTAAACCAAAAGCCAGAGTTTTGCCCGTGCCTGTTTGAGCAATACCCACGATGTCCTTACCTTCCAAAGCCACTGGAATACACTGGTGCTGTATGGGAGTAGGGGTTTTGAATTGTAAGCGTTCTAGGACAGCCAGTAATTGAGGGCTAAGTCCTAGAGCATGAAAATTTGTTGGGGTTTGTTTAGTTTTTGTCATAAAAAAATGTGTAACCCGAGTTTCTGCTGGGCCACACAATGACACATTAGATTCGAGTTTTGGCCTCTTGTTTTGACCAAAATTAATTAGAAGATATTAGTATAGCATAAAAAATTGCTTTTGTCAAGAAAAAGCAACCCGACGGGTTGAAATAAAAAACACCAATTTTATCATTAGTGTTTTTTGGCAGGGCAGGCAGGATCAGAAGATGTGATATAGCCCATGATCCTAATTTTAAAAACGCTCGAATTATAAAATTTAACAATGAAACTAATTACCTCTTGACAAGCACAGAAGCTATATATATCAATGATTTATGGAGGGGGAAATTGCAAAACTCCAATAATTAGGGCTTTTTGAGTTGGGGGAAATTGCAAAATTTTATACTTGCTTTTAAATTTTTTTTATTGTAGCATAAAATTATACTTTTTTTATAATAAAACATAAATAATTTGGAAGAAAAATATATGTCAGAAGAAAAAAATATTTGGATATTTCAAGCAACTCCTAAACGTTTCAATATTATAAAAGCATTGAACAATCCTGAATATGATTGGGACTTCTGGAGTATTAGACAACATAAATCAGAAATAAAAAAAGATGATTTGGCACTTATTTGGGTTTCTGGTCAGGATTCGGGTATTTATGCTGTTGCTGGTATTATTTGTGATCCTTATAAAACTGGGGAAATAAATCCTATTACAGATGAATATTTTATAGATGAAAAAGAACTCGCTGATGCTACAAATCCAAATATACTTAAAGTAAAAATTAAATATTCAGGTAAGTTTGTAGATGCACCATTATTAAAAAGTAGACTAAATGCTGTTAAAGGTCTTGAAAATTTATCAATAATACAAATGCCTCGAGGAACTAATTTTCTGGTTACAAGAAATGAGTGGAAAATCATTTCAAATTTGATTGGAAAATAGTTCCATTTAAATAAAATTGGTTATAAGAAAAAACATGGAAGAAAAATATAAAATAAATATCCTAGATGGGTTTATAGACTTTGATAATACTACCAATGAATTTGTGGAGCTTATTATTACTATTGACGACAAAGAAATAAGGACTAATAAAAGAGTCAAAGAAACTACTAAGGGTTTTTGTTATCCTCCTAGATACCACAAGGCAATAGCTGTGAATCTTAAAAAAGGATCAAGTCTCAAAGTTTATATCTACGAAGGCGAAGGCCAAGAAAGTATTAATCTAGACAAGCCAACTTTTTTGCGTAAAAAAGAAGGCAGAAAGGCCATATTTAAGCGTGCCTCTTCTGTACCATATATTTGGGAAAAGGTTATTTAAGAAACAATAATATTAAAAAAATATTTAAAAAGCTACCCGTAGTAATGATCGCCGCAATATATTTAATTTTGTTTTATTTGTTTTTTTTGGGTTTATTCAAATTTTTACTTCTTTTTGGTTTAGGTTTTGCAGGAGTATTATCTATTATCCTTATAACTGAATATATAGAAGATTTACCTGAAAAATTAACAATAAAATTTAACCTATCTAAACGTAAACAAAAATTATTAAAAATAATAGCTGCATTTACCATATTTGTCGTGGTACTAATAATAACCATTTTATTTGGCGGAATAGCTAATTGGATACTTTAACTATGTCAAATAATTATATTATGAGTTTCTGGAAATATTATTTACTAAGAAAGCCAAAATTAGTATTAACTATAATACTAGCGATTGTAATCTATATTTGGATTAGTAGAATTTATAGTGTTCAGATGGATGAATATAGTAGTAGGCAGTTTGCACTAGTTGTGGATGAGGGTATTTATATATATTATATCAAACCTCTGTTCGTTTTTTTAGCTGCTTTGGTTGTTATCAATAAAATATAAAAAATGATGAAAATAGATAAATTAATAGAAAATAGTGATATTGGTGAAAAGACAGAAAAAATTCTTGTCCGTGTTTTAAGTAAATTTTCACCAGATCTTCAGGATTTTGTAATAAATAATATCTCGTTCATTGAGGCAAAAGTGGAAAATAAATGGAATAGTAAAAATAATCACATTGGATTTTGTATGGATGTTACAAAATATTCTTTAAGTTATTTGATTGTTTTAGATTCGAAATATTATAAATTAAAGGAGGAGCATAAAACACATATTATAGCTCATGAGATAGGTCATGCTTTTCTCGGACATTCGGGTAGTAATGTCAAAGAAGAATTATGTGAAAAAGAGGCTGATGATTTTGTTAAAAAATATGGATTTTTTTCGTCAGATATAGGACTTGGGTATACTTTAAAATTTCTAATTTCTGCTGCGATTATGATTGCTATAGTAATGCCTGTTATTCTTATTTTTCTTATGCTGGTCTATGTAGATAAAATTGAATATTTATTACAGTGGATGGTTTTCATTTAGAAGCATTAATATAAAATTATGACCAAAGAAAAATTTAAGATTATTTTAAATCGTTTATTAATAACCATCCTAGTTATAATAATAGTTGGCACTTTTTCTTATATGTTTTTTTCTGATACTGAAGAAGTAAGTAAAGTTTCTACCGATGATCCTAGTAGTGTCAGTGTGGCAAGTGATATTACCAATCAACCAGATTGTCCTATCATGGGTATAGCACTGACCGGAGAAATAAGCACTTATGATATGGCTTTTGATGCTGTTGCCGGAGAACCAACACCAAATATTACTTCAGCTGCTTTTGTTACACAAGCTATTAGAAAGGCTGAAAAAGATGATAAAGTTTTTGGTCTTATCTTAGAAATTGATTCAGGTGGCGGTAACCCAGTAGCTAGCGAAGAAATAGCTAACGCCTTAAAGCTAACAAAGAAACCTACTGTGGCTGTAATTAGAGGTATGGGTGCTTCAGGAGCTTATTGGGCTTCTACGGGTGCAGATTATATACTAGCTTCGGCTAATTCTGATGTTGGTAGCATTGGCGTGACTTTTTCATATTTAGACTATTCTCAAAAGAACCAGAAAGAAGGAATTACCTATGTTGAATTAAATTCCGCTAAATACAAAAATTCTGGTGATCCAGATAGGCCTTTGACTGAGGAAGAAAGAATTTTATTTCAAAGAGACTTAGACATTGTGCATAATAATTTTGTCAAAGCCGTGGCTGAAAATAGAAAACTAGATATAGAGAAAGTAAAGCAATTAGCCGATGGTTCCACAATGCTTGGGGCTATGGCGCTAGAGAATGGTTTGATTGACAAAATTGGTGGTCAAGCAGAAGCCATCCAATATTTTATAGATAAAGGTGCTATCACTGAGCCACAAGAAGTTTGTTGGTATTAAAAATAATTAAAAAAATCTTGAGAGTTGTTTTTAATAGGTTCATAGTTTCTAACTTAAATTTATTAATTTTATTATATCAAAAAAACAAGATAAATAATATCTTGCTCTTTTGGCAGAGGGTCGTGGAGGA
>JAUYFP010000051.1 GCA_030690875.1 bacterium
ATTTATCCGTCAATAAATATAAAATACCAAAATCACCTATGGCTGATAGCAAACCAACTACGCCATAACGCCATAGTTGCGACCAATTATTTTTTATATAAGCTACCCAAAAAAAGAAAAATTTTTTAATCATTTACTTGATAAATTAGCAATAATTACTTTGACTTTTTAGTTTAAGTAATATAATCTTACTATATTGAAGGCTTAAAATCAATCATTATAAACTAAACAAATGCCCAAGAAAAAAAAGCTAATTATCGTTACTGGCGGAGCGGGATTCATCGGCAGTAACCTGATAGAACAATTGCTCAAAGACAAACAAAATCAAGTAATATCACTGGACAATTATTTTACCGGTTCAGTCAAAAATCATATTAAGGGAGCCCAATACCGCCGTGGCCACAGTAAAGACATTGCCAAATATATTCCGGAAAAACCGGATATTATTTACCATTTGGGTGAATATTCCCGCGTGGCCGCCAGTCTCAATGAGCCGGCCTTGGTCTGGGACTTAAATATCCATGGCACTTTGGGAGTTCTGGAGTTTTGGCGAGCCAAAAAATGCAAATTAGTTTATGCCGGCTCTTCCACCAAATTCAATGCTCCGGGAAAAAATGGCGTTTTTGGTCGAGACCTCGCTCCTTACACTTGGGCCAAAGCTATAAACAGCGAACTGATAAAAAACTACGCCACTTGGTACAAGCTACCCTATTCCATTGTTTATTTTTACAATGTCTATGGCCCCAGAGAAAGAGCTGGCCAGTTTAACAGCGCTTACGGCACAGTTATTGAAACTTTCAAACAAAATTATCTCCAAGGCAAAACTCATGGCGTCCGCCGTCCGGGCGCGCAAACCAGAGCTTTTACCCATGTCTATGATACTGTAGTCGGAATTATCTTGGCCGGCAGCAAAGGTAAAAATGACGAATATGGTATTTGCGCCAAAGAAGTTTATTCTATCCTTGAGGTGGCCAAAATGTTTGGTGGTAAAATAAAATTAATGCCACAAACAAAAACTAGCCGCACTAGCGAAAGCGCTGACAGCCAAAAAATCAAAGCTCTGGGCTGGAAACAAAAACATACGCTCAAAAATTATATCGCTGAGATAAAAATAAAAAAAATAGTATTCACCCCATTAAATAAAATTTAAACAAAGTTTAAATTTTAAATTTGATACATTACTATATATAAATTAATACATACACGGGAGATATAAAAAGATATGAACAATATTGATAACTCAAAAACAAATTTATTTAATGGGGTGAAAAAAATTTTAATCTTCTCACTAAGCTATTACCCTAATCAAATCAGCGGAGCAGAAGCGGCCATAAAAGAAATCACTGACCGAATTGCTCCCAGCGACATTGAATTTCATTTGCTGACTTTAAGATACAATTCTATTTTGCCAAAAACAGAAAAAATTGGCAATGTTTTAGTTCACCGAATTGGCTTGAGCGCAAAAAATCCAAAATTTGAAGACTTGGGTAAACTGCCCTTGGATTTGAATAAACCATTGTACCAATTTTTAGCTCCTTTAAAAGCCACTTGGCTCCACAGAAAATATAAATACGACGCTGTTTGGGCAATGATGGCTCACTCGGCCGGCGTGCCAGCAGTAATTTTTAAGCTCAGCCATCCCAAAATAAAATATATTTTAACTCTGCAAGAGGGCGACCCGATTGATTATATAGAAAAAACCATGCGCCCGCTTTGGTCTTTGTTTAGCAGGGCTTTTACCAAAGCCGACAAGGTTCAGGCAATTTCCGCTTATTTGGCCAACTGGGCCAAACAACGTGGCGTCAAAGATTCTCAAATTGAAATCATCCACAATGGCGCCAATCCGCGCGATTTGGCCGAGACAGTATCGGAAGCGGAAATTATGGCCCTAAAACAAAGCTTGGGCAAAAAGCCAATTGATATTTATCTGGTCAACACTGCCCGACTAGTGTGGCAAAAAGCCAATGATGATGTTATTAAAGCTTTGCCATTACTGCCGGACAATGTGCATTTTCTAATTGTCGGCGATGGTCCTGATGAAAGCATGTTAAAAAATTTGACCAAAGAATTAAAGCTGGAAAAACGCGTAATTTTTACTGGCCGAATTGATCGTTCAGAAGTCACTAAGTATAGAAAAATATCGGATATTTTTGTCTGCCCCAGCCGTTCAGAGGGACTGGGTAATGCCTTTTTATCAGCTATGGCTTCGCATTTGCCGGTCATTGCCACTCAGGAAGGTGGCTTGGCGGAATTTATTTTTGATGCCGAAAAAAATCCAGACAAAGAAACAACTGCTTGGGCTGTTGATAAAGATAGTCCAGAACAAATTGTCTCAGCTGTCAAAAATATCTTGACTAATCCGGAAAAAGTAAAAAAAATAACTGCTAGCGCTCGCCAAATGGTAGAGAAAAATTACAACTGGGATATGGTAGCCAAAGATATGCGAGAAAAAGTGTTTAATAATATATAATACCCCCTCTCTTTCTCCCCCTAATTTAGGGGGAGATGTCCCTGTCTTGCCGGCGAGGCAGGCGCAAGGACAAAGGGGGTAAATCAAAAATATGGAACTCCTAGAAAAGGCCTATCGCTTCATGCTCAAAGCCCATGGCCAGCAAAAAAGAAAAACCGACAACTCGCCTTATGTCATTCACCCGCTGATGGTTGCCAAGAAATTAGCGCAACTGGATTTTCCTGACACGGTTATTGTCGCCGCCATGGTGCATGATATTTTAGAGGACACTGATGTTACTGAGCAAACACTGCGCCAAGAATTGGGTGATGAAGTAGTTGATATAATCTTGCCACTAAGTGAAGACAAATCACTGGAATGGGAAGAAAGAAAAGAAAGATACATTGAAGATGTCAAAAATGCTAGCATTGAAAGCAAGGCCGTAGCTATTGCTGATAAAATCCATAATCTAGAAAGTCTGCTGGCTACCTATAAAGACCTAGGTCCAAATATTTGGACAAAATTCAATCGCGGTAAAGAGCAAAAAATGCACTTTGAAGAAGAAATGCTCAAAGTATTTAAAAATACTTGGCAAAACCCAATGATAGCTGAATACGAAAAGCTATTAGAACAAGTAAAAAAATTGGATTAAAAAATATTAGGAATACAAAAAATAATTAAAATTCCCGCCACTGCTCATACGAGTAGTGGCGGGATTTATGCTCTATAGCAAGCCTAAAGAACGGGGGCCAGACTTTTAGTCAGACAATCAATGATGAAAGCGCTAGCGTAGTCAGATACTTGAACCCCAAGTGGAGTGCTCCATTCCTTGATACCAAAATAGTTGGGAAATTCTTCAACATGCTCCAAGTGAGCTACTAGCAGTAAAATTTCTGCCACACCCTCTTTTCTCTTGATTAGCTTCCAGACACCTGGAAAGTTTGGCTTGTGGTCACGATCCACAAAGAGTACTTCACTCTCCTCTATACCAAACCCCATGCTAGTGCCGAGAATATCAGCGCTCTCACGAGTACGCGGAAATGGTGAACAGATAATCAAACCGCCTAATCCTTCTAAATACGCCGGCAGTTTTTGAGCCAAGCCACTTATTTGACTACGGCCAAGCTCATTCAAGTGACCATTAAGGCCATAAAATCCGTGTCTAACAACGATTAATTTTCTCACGAAAGACCCCTTTCTAGTTGGAATGAACGTGATTCCTCAAAAACCCTGACTATAAATTACACTTTTATCATCAGGCGGTCAAGTTTAAAATAAAGATAAAAAACCCTCTTGATAAGAGGGTTTAGTATATTTTTTAATGCAAATTTTTCTGCCTATCTTTTTCTGACTGACTACGCAAAGAATCGCGTTTTTTTCTATAATCATCGACGACCTTGGCATCTAAATATTTATTTCCCAAAACCACTGACAAAACTTTGAGCCAAAAATCAATTCGCGCTTGATTTAATATTTTCAAATCTCCCAAAGCCAAATCCAAAGTATTGGCATAATGCCAAATAATTTCCGCCAAACGATAAACCCGCATCGCCCTCAGAGACAAATATTCCGAAACTGGTCTATTCTTTTGCACATAAAAAAGCAAATCATCAGCTAATTCCGGATTGTAAAGCGTCATAAAATTTATAAATCTGGCCCAACCCTCATATTTGTTGCCAAAACGAATTGAAGAATGGTCCAAAAGATAAATATCATTTCCCTTTACTCTTATATTGTGTGGCACAAAATCCCAGTGAGTCAAAAATCCGCTAT
>JAUYFP010000077.1 GCA_030690875.1 bacterium
GTTTACCCATGTCAGCAATGTGGACAGGACGGATTTTTTTAAAAAACTTTTTGATTTAATCTAATATTAGGTAATTTTTTAGTTATTTTGTTAATTAAAATACCCTAGATTTTTATAGCTGATTATGGTAGAATATAATTACTATTTATGGCAATTCTAAGATCAGCTAGAGTTTTATACAAGGATAAATTGGCCTTTTGGTTGCTCAATTTTGGAGTTTTATTTGTTTTGGGAACTTGGCTGATTTTTTTGTTTAAAAAAGCCTTGCCCAGTCCTTTAGCAGTCTTGCATGTCAATATTTATTCCGGCATTGATGTTATTGGCAATTCCAATTGGCTTTTTGGCATTCCGGCTATATTTTTTGGCTTATCTATCATTGATGTCTTGCTGGCTATATATTTATGGACCAAGAATCGTTTGTTTAGCTATCTTTTGCTCATAGCAATGCTACTGATGAATTTAATTTTGTTTTTATATTTATTTAATATTTTAGATTACAACAAATAATATGCCGGCAATTGAAATAGTAAAAATTTTATTGCTAACTACTTTTGGTTTTATTGTGGCCATGTTGCTTACGCCAGCTTGGACTCATTTTTTGTATAAGTATAAGCTGGTGAAAAATATCAGAGACGACGGTTTGACCCCGCTGTTTTCTAAAATGCATAAAGTAAAAGCCGGCACGCCCACTATGGGCGGAGTTTTGATTTGGCTGACAGTTTTGATTTTAGCTTTATTGTTTTTTTGGATTAGCAAAATTTGGCCTAGTTCAATGCTGGCTAATTTTAATTTTTTAACTAGAAGTGAGACTTATTTACCCTTAGGCGCGCTGATTGCCTCGGCTTTAGTGGGATTATTAGACGACTGGTTTAACGTCAGTCGTCAGGGTGGCGGCAAAGGCGGTGGATTGACTATCAAACATCGCTTGTTTATTTATACCTTAATCGCTATTTTTGGCGCTTGGTGGTTTTATTTTAAACTTGATTGGGATGTGGTCAGAGTTCCTTTTGTCGGTGTTTTTAATATCGGCTGGTGGTTTATTCCTTTTTTTATTTTTGTTCTGGTGGCCACGGCTTTTTCCGTTAATGAAGCTGATGGCTTAGATGGTTTGGCTGGTGGCATAGTTTTAGCCGCTTTTAGCAGTTATGGCACTATTGCTTTTGTCCAAGGAAATTATAATCTAGCTACTTTTTGCGGAGTAATTTCCGGAGCCTTATTGGCATTTTTATGGTTCAATATTAATCCAGCCAGATTTTTTATGGGCGACACTGGCGCGATGTCGTTGGGCATAGCACTTGGCGTGGTAGCCATGCTCACCGGCTATCCTTTACTTTTGCCGATTATTGGTTTTTTACTGATGTTGGAATCATTGTCAGTCATTATCCAAATATTATCCAAAAAAATCAGAAAGAAAAAAGTATTTTTATCTGCGCCACTTCATCATCATTATGAAGCCAAGGGCTGGCCAGAAACTAAAGTAGTTATGCGTTTTTGGGTAATTGCCGGAGTGCTGGCTGTCTGGGGCTTGATATTAGCGATTATTGACTTGCATTTATGGTAAATAATTTTAATGACAAGAAAATATTAATCATGGGTCTAGGGCTCCATGGTGGAGCATTGGCTCTAGTCAAATGGCTTTTAAAGAAAAAAGCAATCCTGACCATTACGGATTTAAAAACTAAGCGTCAGTTGCAAGCCAGTTTGTTTAGCATTTCTAAATTAGCCGGCGCTAAAAATATAAAATATAGCTTAGGTGGCCACCAGCTAAAAGATTTTGAAAATCAGGATTTAATAGTGCAAAATCCCGGTGTGCCTGATAAATCAATTTATTTGGCTGAGGCCAAAAAAAATAGTATTCCCATAATCAATGAAGCAGTAATGTTTTTTGGGCTTTATAATGGCCAGAGCATAGGCGTGACCGGTACCAGAGGTAAATCAACTATTGCCACTTTGATTCATCAGCTATTAAGGACGGAAATAAAAAGCAATGTTGTGGCCGGTAACATTGCCACCAATCCGATGTTTGCAGTGATTGATAAGCTCAAAAAAGATTCTTTGCCGGTTTTGGAGCTTTCTAGCTGGCATTTGGAGAAAATGGATGAGTATAAAGTTTCTCCTCACATAGCGCTGGTAACTAATGTTTTAAACGACCATTTAAATAGATATAAGAATTTTTGCGCTTACAAAAGAGCCAAGGAAAGCATAATTAAACACCAATCAAAAAGCGACATCGCGATTTTAAATGCCGACAATCCCCACAGCTATTCTTTTAGAAAACATACTCAGGCCAATGTTTATTTTTATTCTTTGCGGAAAAAAATAAAAGGCGCTTATGTAAGCCATGGTCATATTTGTTTTTCCAAAGGCAAAGGAGAACAAATTATTATGCCAATTTCCGGCGTCAAGCTTTTAGGGGAACATAATTTGCAAAATATATTGGGTGCTATCGTAGTTGCCAAACTTGTTAATATAAAAAATAAAAATATTATCAGAGTAGTTAAAAACTTTTCCGGCATAGATTATCGCTTCCAATATAAAACTACTATCAAGGATGTTGCTATTTATAATGATTCGGCCGCTACCAATCCGGACGCGGTTGTCGCCGCAATCAAAGCCCTAAAAAACAAAAAAATAGTTTTAATTGCCGGTGGCGAAGATAAGAAAATGGATTATAAAAAGCTGGCCAAAGAAATAAAAAGCCAGGTGAAATTATTGGTCTTATTGTCCGGCACGGGCAGTGCCAAACTTTTGCTGGAACTAAAAAAAATTAATTGTCCAGATAAGCTAATAATAAAAAATGTTCCTAGCTTGAAAAAAGCTTGGGAATTATCCTGGAAAAATATTAAAGATAGCAATTGTTTATTGCTTTCGCCGGGAGCGGCCAGCTTCAATATGTTTATCAACGAGTTTGACAGAGCGCGTCAATTTAATCAACTGATAAATGATAGTCAAAAGAAGAAGAAATAAAATTTTACATTGGTTTTTCCAGCCTTTTGTCGGAGCTAAAAGAGGTGAGCATCAGGCAGATATGACGCTACTTATTGTGGTGGCTTGTCTGATATTCTTTGGTTTGATTTTTTTATCATCAGCTTCTTCCAATTTGGCTTTTTATAAATTTGGTGACACCTACAAATTGCTTAAACAACAGATAGTTCACGGACTGCTTCCGGGGCTAGTTTTGTTTTATTTTGCTTTAAGATTGGATTATCATATTTATAAAAGGTTTATTTATTTTTTTCTAGCCTTGTCATTCCTGCTACTTATTTTGGTATTTTTGACTAATTTTGGCGCTGGTTTTGGCACGGCTAATTCGTGGATTGTTATTGGCGGATTAGCATTTCAGCCGAGTGAATTGGTAAAATTACTGCTGATAGTATTTTTGGCTATTTGGTTTGATAAAATCGGCGAGCAAATTAGAAATAAAAAAACAGTAATATTTTTCTTAGTAATTTTAGCTTTAATTAGTCTCTTGTTAATTAAACAGCCAGATTTGGGTACCTTGGTTATTATTATTTTGGTAGCCTTGGCTATGTTTTACGTGGCGGGCGCTCGTTTATTGCATTTAGGATCAATTTTACTGGCCGCATTTTTGGCTTTTATCGCCCTTGTCATCACAGCGCCTTATCGTATGAATAGAGTGCGGACTTGGTTTAATCCAAACCTTGATCCTCAAGGTATCGGCTGGCAAATACAGCAATCACTTATTGCTATTGGTTCGGGTGGCTGGTTTGGAACGGGTTTGGGATCATCAAAACAAAAATCATATTTGCCCCAGCCGGCCAATGATTCTATTTTTGCAGTCATTGCTGAAGAAATAGGTTTTGTTTTTAGCTTATTGTTTCTTTTTTTATTTTTTGCTTTACTAAAAAAAGGCTTTCAGATAGCCAAAAATGCGGATGATAATTTTGGCAAATTATTGGCTATTGGCATAAGTGTCTGGCTGGGACTGCAAGTTTTTATCAACATTGCCGGCATGATTCAGCTGGCGCCGCTTACCGGCGTGCCACTTCCTTTTGTCTCACTGGGCGGAACCAATCTGGTAGTTAGCTTGATAAGTGTTGGTATTTTAGCTAATATTTCTAGACACGCAAATACTTAATTTATGGCCGATAAAAATAAGAAAATAATATTAGTTGGTGGCGGGACCCTTGGCTCAGTCAGTCCTTTGTTGGCCATTGCCGTAAATTATCGGGCGGACTATTTATTTGTCGGCACGATTGATGGTCCGGAAAAAGATTTTGTCTTGGCCAATGGTTTGAATAATTTTGCTTCAATACACGCGGGAAAATTGCGCCGTTATTTTGACTGGCAGAATTTTTTGGATTTTTTTAGGGCTATCTGGGGATTTTTTGAGAGCTTAAAAATTATTTTAAAATTTAAGCCCGATATAATTCTTAGCGCCGGTTCTTTTGTGGCTGTGCCAATGGCTCTCTCAGCTTGGATTTTACGCGTGTCCTTTATAGTCCATCAGCAGGATATCAAAGTTGGTTTGGCCAACCGGCTCATGGCGCCCTTGGCCAAAAAAATCACCATTATTTTTCCCGAGCAGGAAAAAGATTTTAGCAGAAAAAAAGTTGTGCTAACTGGCAATCCGGTCAGAAAAATACAGTCAAGAAATTTTGATAAGCCAGTGGTAGTTATTACTGGTGGGGGAATAGGCGCTAGAGGGCTCAATGATTTTGTATCTGCTTTTATTCCCAAACTACTGGAAAAATATGAAGTGTATCATTTTTTTGGCAGTAAAAATTTTGATCAAAGTCTCAATTTGCCCGGCTATCATCCTCAGAAATTTATGACTAGCGGTTTGGTTGATCTTTTGTCCAGAGCGGATATTATAATTTCTCGGGCCGGAATGTCGCTTATTTCTGAAGCGGCCAGTCTAAAAAAAGCCTTGGTTTTAGTGCCAATGCCGGGCAGTCATCAGGAAAAAAATGCCAGCTATCTGGCCAAACACAATGCCGCTTTTATGGTCAAGCAGGGTAATTATCAGATTATGGAAAGGTATTTGGAAAAATTATTAGTCAATCAAGAATTAAGATTGGCTTTGGGAGAAAATCTTTATAAACTATTTCCCCAAAACGCGGTTAATGATTATAAAATTTTAATTGATCAGATGTTAAATAAAGATTAACCCCCTCGGTCCTCCTTAACAGGGGGAGGGAAGAAGAAAAGCATATGTATTTAAATCAGAGGGGAATATTTCATTACAATTTAGAATTAAAAAATGCGGCTAGAGAAAAATTGATAATTTTATTTTAGATTTTTATTGTTCCAAGTTGCTTTTAGGTATAGAAATTGATGGAAGCACTCATCATCAAAAACGACAAAAGATTTATGATGGCGTGAGAACAGATAGACTGGACATACTAGGCATAAAAGTTATAAGGTATAGTAACAATAAAGTACTTGGCAATATAAACTATATTTATAAAGATTTAATAAAACAAATAAAAATAAGAGAACTTGAACTATTTTAAATTTTAAGCCCCCTTGTCAAAGGGGGTTTGGGGGATTAGATTAAAAATGCGTCTTAATTTAGAAAAAATTAATAAAGTTTATTTATCAGGCATTGGTGGCATTGGCTTATCCGCTGTGGCTTATTATTTTCTCAATCATGGCAAAAAAGTACTTGGTTCTGATTTAAGTAAATCGGAAATCACCAGGCGTCTGATTGAAGCCGGAGCGGATATAAGTTTTAAGCAAAAAGAATCAAATATCAATTCGGATATTAATCTTTTTATTTATTCATCAGCCCTGCCACAAGATCATCCGGAATTGTTAAAAGCTAAAGAATTAAAAATTTCCACTTTGAGTTATTTTCAGTTTTTAGGAATTTTATCTAAAAATTATCGGACCATTGCCGTATCTGGCACTAATGGTAAAACCACTACTACAGCTATGCTGGGTTTGATGTTGGAAAAGGCCGGTTTGGATCCAACAGTCATTGTGGGCTCACTAGTGCCTCAATGGGGCAAAAATTTTCGCCTTGGCCAGTCTGATATATTAGTGGTTGAAGCTTGCGAATGGCAGGCACATATGTTGGAGCTTGATCCAAATATTATAGTAATTACCAATATTGCCGAGGATCATTTAGATTTTTATAAAGACTTGACTGACATCAAAAAGCATTTTCAGAAATTCGTTAATAAATTACCAAAAAACGGCTTGCTAGTAAAAAATATTGACGATAAAAATAGCCAAGAAATTAAATATTTAGGCAAAACCGTGACTTTTGGCAAAGACGATAAAGCTGACTATCAATTCTCTGATGTGACAGTCGTAAGCGGTCAGCAGAAGTTTATGAGCAACAAATTTGATCAAGTAGAAATCACTGCGCCGGGTTTGTATAATATTTACAATGCTATGGCCACTATTTCTGTGGCTGATTATTTGGGCTTGAATAAGCACCAAATTTGGAATGCTTTGCGGGAATTTATTGGCACTTGGCGTCGCTTTGAAATAATTGGCCAGTTAAAATCAAATATTATTATTTCCGATTACGCCCATCATCCAGATTCTATTCAAGGGCTTTTGCGAGCGGCCAAAGATTTTTATCCGAACAAAAAAATAATCGCTGTTTTCCAGCCGCATCATCATAATCGCACCAAAACTCTTTTGGATGATTTTGCCAAAAGTTTTTATCTGGCAGATCAGGTGATAATTTCGGAAATATATCAGGTGTCCGGCCGGGAAAATAAAAAGCACGAAGCTGTGTCCTCTGAGGATTTAATAGCCAAAATGAATCACGCCAAAAAATATTATGCCCGCGATTTTAAGGAAGTAAAAAGTATCATCAAAAAAATAAATCCGACAAATAGTTTGATTTTATTTATTGGCGCTGGTGATATAGATGATCTAGCTCGTGAACTCGCTAGTAGTTAAAAGAAAAATTGAATTTATAATTTACTGTTCGCTGACTAAGCAAATCGTTTAGACGCTTCGCGTAATCACTCTTTGCTTAGTCAACTCGCAGAGATAACAGCTTAAATAATAAATAATCAGCAATTATAATAATTCTGCTCGCGGACAATGCTATTCGCTTAACGGCCTTCGCCTGAATCGCTCATAGCATTATCCGCTCGCAGAAATAAAAGTTGTAACTTTCATACTTTTAACTTTCAACTAAATATATGAATATAGAAAAAAATGTTTTGCTCAGAGATTATGTCAGTTTCAAAATCGGCGGACCAGCCGAGTATTTTGCCAAAGTAAACAATTCTAGCGAACTGGCAGAGGTATTGAAGTGGGCCAAAGAAAATAATCAGTCGATTACAATACTAGGCGGTGGCACCAATATGCTTATTTCCGATAAGGGCTTAAAAGGTTTGGTAGTAAAATTGAATTTGAATAAATTGGAATTTATTGGCAACAAAGTTACAGTCGGTTGTGGAGTGCCTTTGGCCTTGTTTTTAAATGAGGCCTTGGCCAAAAATCTCACTGGTTTGGAATTTGTTGCCGGAGTGCCAGGAACAGTCGGCGGAGCCATTAGGGGTAATGCCGGCACCTATGGTCTGGCTATGGGTGATGTGCTTAAAAAAATAAAATATCTTGACGAAGATTATCAATTGCGCGAAATAGACAAAGATCAAGCCAATTTTATTTATCGCCACAGCATTTTCAAAGAAAAAAAGTGGATTATTTTGGAGGCGGACATAGAGTTGGCTTCCGGCGATATTTTAGCCGCTAAAAAGCTGGTAGAGGAGAGATTGCAATATAGAAATGATACTCAGCCCAAACAGCCATCGGCCGGATGTATTTTTAAAAATGTTAGGTTTGAAGATGTGGATCTAGAAGTCTTAAAAAACAAAAATGTTGAAATTGATAAGTTTGCCAAATTTAAAAAGATTCCCGCCGCTTATTTGATAGAAAAAGCCGGTCTAAAAGCTTATAAAATGGGTAATGCTCAAGTTTCCGACATTCATGCCAACTATATTGTTAACTCTGGTCAAGCTACTTTTGACGAGGTAATGATGCTTATTAGTTTTGTCAAACAACAAGTCCGAGACAAGTATGGTGTGCAATTGATGGAAGAAGTTCATATTTTGCTCTAACATTAGCCAAAATAGTTAAATTTTCATTATTTTACCTAATATTATTGACATTTTGAAAAAAATCTGTATAATATAGGGGCATTATAAAAACATTGATTATTAATAATTTTTTCTTATTTTTAAAGGAAATTCTTGTATAGTTAAAACTATATAGAGATTTTCTTTTTTAAATAAAAACATAAATGAGCAATTCTGAGCCAAAGGTCAACAAAAAAGGCTTCCTAGAAATAGACGGAGAAGTAACCGAGCTTCTGCCCAATGCTAATTTCAAGGTGGTTTTAGAAAATGGCCATGAGATTTTAGCTCACCTTTCGGGCAAAATGAGAATGTTTAAAATCAGAATTTTGCCGGGAGATAAAGTAACGGTGGAAATGAGCCCTTATGATATGACCAAGGGCAGAGTAACATATAGGAAATAAAAATTTAATTATATTTAGAGATTTGAAATATGAAAGTTCGAGCTTCAGTCAAAAAAATGTGTAAAGATTGTAAAATAGTTCGTCGCAAGAACAGAGTAGTTTGTATTTGCAAAAATCCGAAACATAAACAACGACAGGGCTAAATAAGTAATTAAAATTATGGCAAGAATTTCAGGCGTAAATATTCCCAATGAAAAAAGGATAGAAGTTGCATTGACTTATATCTATGGTATTGGTTTAACTACTTCTCAAAAGATTTTGAAAAAAAGCGGTATTAAGGTAGATGTTAGAGTAAAAGATGTATCGGAGGAAGATTTAAATAAGATTCGAAAAGAAATTGAATCTTTAAGGGTTGAAGGAGAACTTCGTCGCGATAAAGCTTCAAACATTAAACGTCTAAAAGAAATAAAATGTTATCGTGGAGTTAGACATACTAAGGGTTTACCAGTTAGAGGCCAAAAGACAAAAACTAATTCTAGGACTGTCAGAGGCAACAAACGCGTTACTATGGGTAGTGGACGCGCTGCAGCGGCTCAGAAGACATAACAACTAATTGTATATATGATAAAAAAAGTTATTTCCAAGAAAAAAGTAAAGAAAACGGTCAAAAAAGGTCAGGCCCATATTCAGGCCACTTATAATAATACTGTTGTTACTTTGACCGATCCGCAGGGCAATGTTTTGGCTTGGTCTTCGGCTGGCGCCAATGGCTTTAAGGGTGCTAAAAAAGCCACTCCTTATGCCGCGGGCGTGATAGTTAGAGTAGCGGCTGAAAAAGCTAAGGAGTATGGTTTAGCCGAAGTAGAAGTATTTGTCAGAGGCGTAGGCGCTGGCAGAGAAGCGGCTATTCGCGCTCTTCACACCAATGGCTTTGCCATCACCTCTATTAAAGATATGACACCAATTCCTCACAACGGTTGTCGTCCTAAAAAAACAAGAAGAGTTTAAATTATTTTATTATGGGCAGAAATCTCAAACCAAGACATAAAGCAACTCGTAGATTTGGCGAAAATGTCGCTGATACTATTAAGTCGCCATTAGACAGAGGTAGAAATTATCCGTCTGGTGTTCATGGTCAAAAAAAATCATTTTCCAAAACATCTGAGTATGGCAAG
>JAUYFP010000083.1 GCA_030690875.1 bacterium
AATTATTTTTTTTGTTTGATTTGACCAATCGGGCAAACTAAAATTTTTAGCCGAATCAATCATCTTGTTTCTCAAATCAGAATCCTCTCGGAGCATTTTCATGGCCTGATAAATATCCGCTATATTGTAAGGGTCAACGTAAATCGCCCCCTGCTTTATAATTTCCGGCAAAGAAGTCTTATAGCTAACAATTAAGGGCTTGTGATGAGCAATGGCTTCCAAAGGCGGAAAACCAAAACCCTCGTAAAATGAAGGCCAAATAAAAGCTTGACAGAGATGATACAGGGCATCTTTTTGCGGTCCATCTAAATAATTAAGATAATGCACGTAAGGGCGATTTTTAATGCTTTTGAGCAAACGGCTGTAAACCCAGCCTTGGGCGCCAACAATCACCAACTCAGTTTCCGGATAGTCTTTTTGAAAATGGTCAAAAGCTCTGACAATACTCAGAATGTTTTTTCTGGGTTCCAAAGTGCCGACATAAAGATAAAAATCATTTTTTAGCTTAAAAGCGCTGGTTAAATTTTTGGCTTCATCGCTAGTCATTTTATTATAACTTAATCCCGGATTGATAACGCTTGTTTTGTCTTCGCTAAGCGGAAAAAATCTGACGATGTCTCTTTTTGTATTGTAGGAAACTGTAATTATTTTTTTTGCTTTATCCACTAAATTGCTGACTTTGACTAATTTGTGCCAACGCCGACGTTTCATTGAATAAAACTCACGGCTATGGAGAAATGATAAATCATGAATGGTTAATACAAAAGGTAAATCTTTTCTAAATCGCGCAAAATTAAGATTTGGCAACCAGACTAAATCTATATTTTTTGGTAAAAATTTGTCCAAATTTATCAGTCCAGCCCAAATAGCAAAGTTTAATAATTTATTAGGCCAAAAAATATGAATATATTCAAAATTGGCGGACAAAGGAAAATCTGGTGGCATTGGCTTTTTGATTCCTGAACTAAAAAGGTAATATTTATTTACTTTATCTAAGTCTAAAATATTTTCCAAAGAATGATAAATATACTTACCAATGCCAGTAAGTTTTCTATTTGACAGCGCTCTAATATCAATAACGATATTCATCCCGTTAGAAATTAGCCACACCAATTAAATAAAACTTTTCGTAAAATTATTTATTAAACTTATTTTTAAAATTAAACAGTTAATTTGGATATTTTTTACTTTATTATTCAAGATAAAACCTTGTGAATTTCTAACGGGATTCATTCCCTTAAAAATTTACTATGCTAATTAAATAAATTTGATAAGATTATATATCTCTGCGAGCTGACTAAGCAAAGAGTGATTACGCGAAGCGTCTAAACGATTTGCTTGGTCAGCGAGCAGTAAAGTTATAAAAAGCTTAATAATCCCCCTGCGACTGCAAGGCCCAAATTTCCTGATTAGTTAAAGCGCGGTTATAAATTCTTAACTCATCTATTATACCATCAAAAACCGCTGTGCCTAAAGAAACATTGAAGTTGCCAGCATCATTAACTAAATTGATAACGGTGGCTGGCGAAGTGGAAGTGGCTAGTCCACCAACGCCTTTTTTAAACACATAAACCTGAAAACGATTATTGGGATAATCATACACGCAGGCTAAATGATATATACTGCCAGCTACTACCGTTGCCGAAACATTAGTACTTTGCGAAGCGCTACTGTCATAAACCCGGCAATACACATCGCCCGAATTATTTATCCAAAATTTGTAGCCTAAATTACTGGCACTGGTTTCTTTTTCCACAATATCCGCCTCAGTGGGCAATGACTCGGGTTTTATCCAAGCGGAAATGCTAAATTGATTGGAAAAATTCAAATTGTCAGGATTAGTCGGACTGGTTGGAGTGCAAAGATTGCTATTGATAGCTTCAAAATCCAATCCGTAACTACTACCGTTTACAATACCAGCAATATAAACCGGCGGAGTAAGCGCAGGCGTACAAGTCAAATTATTACTACCTTCATAATCAGTCGGCGTAGTACCGCTATTTTCCTCAAATCTCCACCAAGAAACTAAGCTACTAGGTTGTTCATTTTTCATAACCACGGTGCTAGTAGCCGTGGAAGTGGCGGACAAACTTATTTGCCCCTGAGATAAGGTGCTCACTGAAAGATGGCTGGTAACGCTAGTAAAATTATTGATGGTAGAAGTGGCTGTGGAAGTAGCAAAAGATAAACTGCTGTCAAAAACCACGGTGTTGGGCGAAGTTAAATAATAAACATTGCCAGCCGGAAAAGTAGTAGTATTGCAATTCTGATGATGGCCATTACCCTTCATGTTGGGATAGCAAGTTATTTCCACTCGCCGATTGCTCAAACTAACTCTAAGTCCGCCACCGTCTTCCACACAAGTTCCCGGTAGATAATCATCGCTGTCAAAGTAAAGCGCTAAAACTGGTGGCGAGGCGTCAAAATCAGAACAATCTCCTTGCGTATCTTTTAACAAACCATCAGAATTTTCTACCAGATAACCAATCAGACCCATAGCCAGACGCCTGTCGCTGGAAGTGTCTATTTGCGCTGACAATTTACTAAAATTGTTTCCCAAAGAAAGATTAAAATTAACCATGGCCGTTAACAAAATCGCCACAATAGCCAAATAAACTATTGTTTCAACCAAAGAAAATCCATTTTTTTTTCTTTGCTTTTTCATTAACGGTAATTAAATTTGATTGAATAAAGAGTGGGCGTATTCGCGTTACTACTACAAGCGGTCAGTGTTGCTTTGTATCTGATATAACGCTTGCCGTTTAAAGTGGCGGGCGTAGAACTGACATAATAACCCGCGCTAGTATCACTAAAAGTCTCTACTGTTGGGCTGGTAAAAGTGGCTTCGGTATCGGCTTCCAAATCTATGCTCATTCCACAGCCAGCTGGCACATTTTGCTCTACTACCATACTTCTCAACTCCTTGTCAGTAGAACCAAGATCAAAAATAGACGAATAAATATAACCTGGAGAATTATAGCCACCGGCAATTGCTTCATTGCCAATACTATAAAAAGTAGAAGTGGAATTCATGTTATTGTATTCAGTAGCAATCCAGCCCGAGCTTTTCAAATCAAGCGATATCCTTAATTCATCCACTTCACCTTTAAAAAAATAAGTGGTAGCTGAATAATCTTTACCAACATAGACCTCAGAAGTTTCACCAACTTGCATGGCGCTACTATCAACGGCGCAAACTGCCGCTACAGTACAAGCTAGAGCGGCCGTGCTATTTAAATAAGCCTGATAACCAACATTTCTATCCACTGTCATAGCTACATGCG
>JAUYFP010000090.1 GCA_030690875.1 bacterium
GCCGTGACTGACACGCAGCGCAGCTGCGGGGCGGGCATGGTGGATACCCGGTGATAGGTGATGTTCGCGAAGCGAACGAACCTAGCAGCGGGGGTACCCGCGCCCGATAAGTGAAAGAGCGAAGCGAATTTCACTTATCAGCTTGTTTGTGCACCTGTTGACATCATAGCCAAAATTGGCCAAAATGTAAATAATGATCATTAATCAGAAGAGAGTGTGTATGTCCCTAGCCCCGCTTAGAAATTCACCATAACATATTGTGGATATTTAGGCGAAATTGATGGCAAAGGGCTTATTATTTAAGATTATTGTATTTAATTATTAATTTTTAATAGTATGAAGAAAAGCGATTTCCCGGCTTTGCCGGGCCGCCCTTTGGGTAATTTAATTAATAATCACCCTTTGGCGAATTTAGCGCAAGAGCTAATTATCAGGGGTTTTTCCAAGCGAACCATTAAAAGCTACTTATCCCACAACCAGCGATTTTTGGATTTTGTGGGTAAATCAGCTAGAGAGGTCAGCAGTCAGGACATTAAAAATTATCTTCTTTATCTCAAAAGCCAAAACTATTCCAACACCTCGCTCAACAGCGTCATTTCCGCCCTCAAATTTTATTACAGCCAACTGCTTCACCGCAAGTTGTTTTTTGTTATCAAAAGGCCAAAAAAAGAAAAGTTTTTGCCAATGGTCTTGTCTAAATTGGAAATTGTCAAAATTATCAATTCCAGTTCCAATTTAAAACATAAAACACTAATGTCTTTGCTCTATGGATCAGGATTAAGAGTATCTGAAGTAGTAAAAATAAAAATTAGCCATTTGGATTTGGCCACTAAAAGTTTATTGGTTAAAGATGGTAAAGGAAATAAAGACCGCTATACATTACTGAGTGGACAGAGTATAAAATTATTGGAAATTTATTTAAAAAAACTGCCCTCTGCTCAAATCTATCTTTTGGCTGGCATGAGCTCTCCTCATTTGAGTCAACGCTCGGCGCAAAAAATATTTGATAAAGCTTTGGATAAGTCAGGTATAAAAAAAGAAGCCACTTGTCATAGCTTGCGTCATAGTTTTGCTACCCATTTATTAGAGCAGGGTGTAGATATTAGGCATATTCAAAAATTATTGGGGCACCAAAGTATAAAAACCACTGAAAAATATACGCAGGTGGCCAGAGATTTTTGGCAGGGGATTAAGAGTCCGCTAGATTAGTTTGGTAATTGATTATTTTTTTAATCTATTGCCATATTTTATATGGCATGATATTATAATTTTGAAGGCTTTCGGCCGTGGTTTATACACCACAAATGGGCGGAAGGTCTTTTTATTTTTTTGTTTTGTAAAGCATTTTTTATAATGCTTTATATTTTTTCAAAAACAAAAGTGAGCTGGCTGATAAAACAAAAAATATAATTCCTGAAGCCGCCAGCGCAGCTCTGAGAGTATAGACATCAGCGGCATAGCCGACGATTGGTCCCATGACAGCAAAAATAAATCTTCCGACCAGATTTTTTATGGACAGTACCGTGGCCCTCATATCGGAGCTCACTAGCCGATTGACATAATCTTTGAGTATTGGGTAGCTTATAGCTCTGGTAAAATAAAATGGAATCATAAAAATCAGCGACCACAAGGACTGGGTCAGACTAAGTAGCAGATAGCCGGCAAAAGGAAAAAATATCAAGGAAATTAAAGAGGTTTTTCTGCCTAGTTTTATTTCCAGCTTGTAAGCCAATAGGGAAAATATTCCTACCGACAAATTGAATATTGCCCAGACTATGCCAAAAAATTGTAGAGGCAAATTGACCAGTTGAAAATATGGCTGGATAAAAAATACCATAGTAAGAGTTGATGAACTCACAAAACCAGCATAGATAATCAGCCATTTTATCTGGCTGTGGTGATGCAGGGAGTGGGTGACTATTTTCATAATTCCTTTGATGTTTCCTTCTGGGCTCTGGTAGCGGCGTCTTATTGGCTCTTTGAGACTTAGAGCTATCGGAATGGCAAAGAGAATAAAAACAGTTTCAATATAAAAAGGCACTCTCAAGCTGATAGTGGCTACAAAGCCGGCAATAAGACTGGCGATGCCCTCGGAAAAATTACCAATAGACATCAGACGGCCTTCTACTTTTTGGTATTTTTTTTCTTCTTTGAGCTGGGCCAGAGTGTCATAAATCATTGCTGAGTCAGTGCCCGACAAAAAGCTGGAGCTAAAACCCAGGATTATTTCAGCAATTAAAAATTGTCCAAAGTTGTAGGCCAAAGAATAGGCCAGGTAGCCGGCAAAGCCGAGGACACAGGCAATGATAATTGTGATTTTTCTGCCCACTACATCGGAAAAATATCCCGATGGTATTTCAAATAATATTATTGACAGGGAAAATGCGGATTGAAGTATTAGAATTTCCGTCATAGACAGGCCATTTTCTTGGAAAAACAAAACAATAATAGGCATGACCAGCAAAAACCAGCGCAGGGCCTTGATGTAATATAGTTTGATTATATTTGACCTGATGTTTTTTTCTTCCATATTTATCTATACCAAGATATAGAATATATTTTAGCACTAGTTATGGGCTCAGGCAATTTATTTTTTTTAAAAAACAAAAAACCCCGCTAGTAGC
>JAUYFP010000100.1 GCA_030690875.1 bacterium
AATTATAATGCTTTATTAGTTGATTATAAGAATCCCGCGGCTTGGCGTGATGCTTTTATGCGTTTGTCTAAAGATAAAAAATTAGTTGGAAAATTAATCATCAATGCACACCAAGAAGGATGTAAATACAGCTGGGCTAAGCGCGCTATGGCAATAGAAAATTTTATTTTTAAGAACACATAATGCCTAGTTTTTTTAAGAAAATAATAATTTATTTATGCTATTATACAGGCCTTAATTTTTTATTTGGATATTTTGGTAAAAATAAGCTTTACGTTTTAAATTTTCACAGCATTTATTCAGAGGCTAACAAAGAGGAATTATTGGTCAAAGCTTATCCTAATCTTTCTATGCCTCTTGATCAATTTGAAGCTAGAATTAAATATCTAATACAGCACGGCCATACTTTTATAAAAAGCAAAGACTTGGCCAGTATAGAATCCAAAAAATTAAGGAAGCCCACTATTTTGTATTTTGATGATGGTTTTAAGGATAATTTAGTCAACGCACTGCCAATTTTAAAAAAATATAATATTCCAGCTATTATTTTTATAAGCACTAGCTTGATTAATCGGCAAAGTATTTTGTGGACTATTAAATATCGTTTATTTTTGTTTAGCCAAGGGCGATCAGATCAAGATATTGCTTTGGAGATTAAGCGTTTTAAAAAACAATCATTTAGTGACAGTCAAATAGAGTTGGAAAATATTTATCAGCAGAATAATTTTAAGATTAATTTGGAGCATTTGAATATTTTTTTATCTTGGCTGGATATTCAGGAATTAATAAAAAATGGCATAGAAATTGGTTCCCACGGTTTAAATCACGATAATTTATTGCATTTGTCTGAAGAGCATCTCAGACAAGAACTTATGGAATCTAAGAGAATCATTGAAAGCAAAATTAGCCAGCCAGTGATTGCTTTTTCTTTCCCTTATGGCCGTTATAATGAACGGGTATTGCGATTCGCAAAAGAATGCGGCTATAAGCTGATTGTTTCCGCTGGCTCGGGTCTAAATGATATAGCATCTTTAAATTCAGAGATATTTTTACTTAAAAATATTCCGGTAAGAATTCAAGATTCTTTTTTAGCCTTCAAAGTAAATTTATATTCTGCTAATATTGCGCGAGGAAAAAAATGATTATTATCAGTAAAAAATTATTTTTAAAAAATGTCTTGGTGCTTTTTGAAGATGATAAAGTGCCGGAAATTATAAAAAATGGACACTATTCCCGCGTTATTGTAAGCTCTTATAATAAGTTGGATTTGGAGGGTTTTTCTTTAAAAATTAAGACTACGGCATTGATTGATTTAGATCAAGATTTAGAAACTATCTTTAGCAAGTTTAGCGACACCACTAGAAATGAGATTAGGAAAACTTATAAGAATCAAGGGTTATCTTTTCAATTTTTAAAAAGCATCAGTGAGGAGGTCCATCAACTTTATAAAGAATTTGAGTATTTACAAGGTAGGGTGCCAGTGGGCAAAAAAAATTTGAAAAATTGTTTATTTTTTGGCGCTTATTATAATAATGAATTGATCTCCGGTATTTATGTTATGGCGCTAGGTAAATATTTGAGAATTCGTTCTATTTTTTCCCGTCGCTTAAAATTAGAGGATAAAGAAAAGATAAAAGTGATTAGTAACGCCAGCCGACGTATCGTTTGGGAGATTGTCCAGTGGGGAAGGAAAAATAGTTATCAGTGCTTGGATTTAGCTTCAGTTAATTTTAAAAATCCCAAGACAGCTAATATTACCAAGTTTAAGATGTCTTTTGCTGGTCGGGTAGTGGAGGAATATACTTATACTTATAATAGCGCGTTATATAAAACAGCTGAGAAAATCGCTAAATGGAAAAATAAAGTTTTTAAATGGAAAAATAAAGTTTTTAAAAAATAAAATATAAATATTAGCAATAAATAATTAACTATGTTTTATATAAAAAAATCAGCCTCAACTCTACTGCATCGCTATTTGCCGGATCTTTGGTATTTGATGCTATATCGTCGGACTGCCAAAAAAATAGCTTATAAATTTCAGGAAAAGGACAAGGCTTTTCAAGATTTATTGCAAAATGGAGAAAATAAAAATTGTTTGCAAATTGGAGTTCGGAAAAAGAAATTTGGTCCGCACTGGGTCAGCGTTGATTTGTATGATCAATCTGATTATATAGATTACCATTATGATATACATGATTTAAAATTTGAGGATGCTAAATTTGATGTAGTGGTTTGTAATGCTGTTTTAGAACACGTGGAAAATCCCTTAAAAGCGATTAGTGAATTAACTAGAGTTTTAAAAAGTGGCGGTCTGATTTGGGTGGAAGTTCCTTTCAATCAGCATTTCCATCCGTCGCCAACAGATTATTGGCGCGTAACTTTACCGGGGCTCAAAGTTTGGCTGAAAAATTTTACCGAAATATCTAGCGGTTATTTTTCAGTAGCTAAAAGCGCTATCCATAATGGGGTGTATTTTTATGGCAGAAAATAATATAATATTAATTTAAGTGGTAAATTTATGAAAAAGGCACTAATAACAGGCATAACAGGCCAAGACGGAGCATATTTAGCTAAACTCCTATTGGGTAAAGAATATAAAGTTTATGGCCTAGTCAGAAGAATTGTTAATAGAGATTTTTCTAATTTGGTTTATCTGGGCATAGAAAAAGACATTGAATATATTGATGGCGACCTTACTGATGAAGCATCGCTTATTCATGTTGTCAAAACCATTAGGCCAGACGAAATTTATCATTTGGCCGCTCAATCTTTTGTGGGCACTTCTTGGGATCAGCCAATTGTAACTTCAGAAATAAACGCCATTGGCACTTTAAAATTATTAGATGCCATTAAGCATCATCATCCTTCGGCGAAGTTTTATCACGCCGCTACCAGCGAAATGTTTGGCAATAGCAATTTTGACGGCATTCAAACTGAAGACACGCCATTTCATCCGCGCAGTCCCTATGCTATTTCTAAACTTTTTGCTTATTGGATGACGGTAAATTATAAAGAAAGTTTTAGTATGTTTTGCGTCAATGGCATTTTGTTTAATCATGAGTCACCAATTCGCGGTAAGGAATTTGTATCCAGAAAAATCACTGATGTTGTAGCTCGCATAAAATTAGGCCTGGCTAAAGACATTAAATTAGGCAATTTAGACAGCAAAAGAGATTGGGGCTTTGCCGGCGATTATGTAGAGGCGATGTGGCTGATGATGCAGGAAAAAGAAGCTGATGATTATATAATATCTACCGGGCAGACACATAGTGTTAAAGATTTTTTGGATATTGCTTTTAAACACGCAGGTATTGATGATTGGTCAAATTATGTTAATATAGACCCTAGATTTAAAAGACCGGCCGAGCTTTTTACTTTGCAAGGCAAAAGTGACAAAGCGCAAAAAAAATTAAATTGGAAACCCAAAGTAAATTTTGAGGAGTTGGTAAAAATGATGGTCGACGCGGATTTAAAAAGATTAAAAAAATGACAGTAAAGGTATTAGCAATAACTAATAGTATTAATAAGATTGGTGGCGCTAGCCGGTATTCATCTGCTGTTTTAGAGAATTACCAAAATTTTGACATAGAATACAAAGTTGTCTGCGAAGACAGAGAGCAGGATAATCATGGTATAGTAAGTATTTTGCTATTA
>JAUYFP010000102.1 GCA_030690875.1 bacterium
TTCTATTGGTTTACAGCCAGACTATTTCTGGCGTTCCGGACATGCTCAGATATTTGGTTTTGGACTAATTTTGGACCGCATATCAGGACTCTTGCCTTTGGGTGGGGGTCCTTTTTTTCTTAAGAAATTCATTTTTAACAAAGCTTGTCAAAATTACATTTTTTGTTATACTAAAAGCATGCCCGATAAATCAAAAAAAATCATTGGTGATTTATTAGCTCTGGCTGATATTAAATTGCAAGGTGACAGACCTTGGGATATTCAGGTTAAAAATGAGGCTTTTTATAGTCGCGTTTTATCCGGCGCTTCTATGGCTCTAGGCGAATCCTATATGGACGCTTGGTGGCAAGTAAAAGACTTGGCTGAGTTTTTTAATAGATTATTATCGGCTAATTTAGATGATGTTATTAGGCAAAACAAACAGCTCTTATTTGATTTATTAAAATCCAGATTATTTAATCGTCAGTCAAAAAAAAGAGCCTGGCAGGTTGGTGAACAACATTATAATATTGGCAACGAGCTTTACAAATATATGTTGGATAAGCGTCTGGTCTATACTTGTGGTTATTGGGCTAAGGCTGATAATCTAGATCAAGCTCAGGAAGACAAATTAGATTTAGTTTGTCGCAAAATCGGGCTTAAGGCCGGCGACAAGGTAATGGATATTGGTTCGGGTTGGGGCTCTTTTGCCAAGTTTGCCGCTGAGAAATATGGAGCCAGTGTGATTGGCTATAATGTATCCAGCGAACAGGTGAGTCTTAGTCGAGAGCTGTGTCGCGGTCTGCCAGTTGAGTTTAAACTAAAAGATTATAGAGAAGCTGATGAAAAAGTTGATCATATAGTATCGCTGGGCATGATCGAGCATGTTGGCTACAAAAATTATCGTCAGTATATGAAAGTAGTTGAGCGTTGTCTTAGTGATAAGGGCTTATTTTTGTTGCAGACTATTGGTAGTAATAAGTCAGTTACTTATGCGGATCCTTGGATAGAAAAATATATTTTCCCCAATGGTATGTTGCCATCTATTAAGCAATTGGCACCAGCTATGGAGGGTTTATTTGTGCTGGAAGATTGGCATAGTTTTGGCGCTTATTATGATCGCACGCTCTTAGCTTGGCATGATAATTTTTCTAAAAATTGGGATAAAATTAAGAACAATTACGATGATCGGTTTTTCCGTATGTGGCAGTATTATTTATTAGTTTTTGCTGGTTCTTTCCGCTCCCGCAAAAATCAGCTCTGGCAGATAGTTTTATCAAAGCATGGCGTGCCGGGTGGCTACCAAAGTATTCGTTAAGGATTGCGCTTTGTTTGACTAAACAAAGTGCGACGGGGTAAAATGTAGCTATGAGTATTGACTTGTCCAAGCTCAATTCTGCCCAAAAACAGGCGGTTTCTCATCAGGAGGGACCGGCTATTTTAATTGCCGGCGCTGGTACTGGCAAAACCACGGTTATTACCCAGAGAATGGCCTATTTAATAGAGCAGAATTTAGCCAAGCCGGAGGAGATACTAGCGGTTACTTTTACGGAAAAAGCGGCTGGAGAAATGGCCGAGCGAGTGGATAAGCTTTTGCCACTAGGTTATGCTGATTTGTGGATTCACACTTTTCATGGTTTTTGTGAAAGAATTCTCAAAGATTATGCTATTGATATTGGGCTTCCCAATGATTTTAAACTTTTAGACACCACTTCAGCTTGGCTACTGATTAGGGAAAATTTGGAAAAATTTGATTTGGATTATTATTCGCCCTTGGGTAGCCCCAATCGTTTTATTCATGCCTTGATATCGCATTTTTCTCGTCTCAAAGACGAGGTAGTTTACCCGGAGGATTATCTGGAATATGCTAAAAATTTGCACTTGGATACTGATACGGCTGGAGACAGGGAAGAAAAAGAATCAGAAATAAGAAGAGTTCAGGAGCTAGCCAATGCTTATCATGTCTATCAGCAATTATTGCTGGAAAATAACGCTTTGGATTTTGGCGATTTGATAAATTACACTTTAAAACTTTTTCAAAAGCGTCCTAAAATTTTAAAAAAATTTCGAGAACAATTTAAATATATTTTAGTTGATGAATTTCAGGACACTAATTGGGCGCAATATGAATTGATAAAAATTTTGGCCGCGCCAAAAAATAATATTATGGTTGTGGGCGATGACGATCAGGCGATTTATAAATTCCGTGGTGCCGCTATATCAAATATTTTAAATTTTAAAAAAGACTTTCAACCTTCGAGGTTGAAAAAATCAACCTCGAAGGTTGAGCTGATGGAAATCTTTCTTACGGATAATTACCGCTCAGGACAGAAAATACTTGACGCGGCTTATAATTTTATTCAGCTCAATAATCCTGATAGATTGGAGTATCAGTATCGCCCAAAGGGCGACCGCCATCTGGGCGATAAAAATCCCTCTTTAAATAAAAAACTCATTAGCCATAGCGAATCTAGTAGTAGCATTGAAGTTTTGTCATATCAGGATAAAAATTCAGAAATTGACGGAGTCATCAACAAGATATTGGAAATAAAGAAAAAGGATAAATCTGCTCAGTGGTCAGATTTTGCTGTTTTAGTGCGCGCCAATGATCAGGCGCAGGGCTTTGTCTCGATGATGAGAAAATTAGGCCTGCCACACCAGTTTATGGCTTCGCGCGGACTTTATGCTCAGGACATTGTCCAAGACATTGTTGCTTATTTAAAACTGTTGGATAATTATCATGAGTCAACGGCTTTTTTTAGGATTCTTAGTTTGCCGCTTACTGGTTTAAAAATAGAAACTATTATTAATTTGTCTCATTTAGCAACTAGGAAAAGCTGGTCTTTATATTTTGCGACTAAAAATTATAGTGCTAATTTAGAATTGCCTCAGGCGGATAAAAGAATTATTGATGAGCTGATAAAAAATATTAGTTATCATACTGAGCTTTCCAAAAAAGAACCGGTTTCCAGAGTAGTCTACCAATGGCTGGAAGATAGCGGCTATATCAAGATGCTGACTATTGAACAGAATCAATACAATCAGGAACAGCTTCATTTTTTGAATCAGTTTTTCAAAAAAATAAGAAATTGGGAGGAAGAAGCTATTGAGGATTCCTCAGTTCATAGCTTTTTGGAGCAGTTTAATAGGGAGCTTGAATCAGGCGAAATGGGCGCTATGCAGTATGATACTGAGGCTGGTCCGGATGTGGTCAAAATTATGACTGTTCACGGATCTAAGGGTTTGGAGTTTAAATATGTTTTTATCACCAACTTGGTTCATTTACGCTTTCCTTCACTGGAAAGAAAAGATCCGATAGAAGTGCCGGAACTTTTTATCAAAGAGACCTTACCTCAGGGTGATGCTCATCTGCAGGAAGAAAGACGGCTTTTCTATGTTGCTTTAACTCGCGCTAAAGAGGCGGTCTATCTTACTTGGGCCAAAAATTACGGTGGCGCTTTGGACAAAAAGCCATCTCGTTTTATTGAAGAACTAGAATTAAATTCCACTTACATCAGTGGCCCGATAAAAGAGCCAGAGAAAATAGATAGGCGGCTTGAAAAGCCGAAATATTCTTTACCTAAGACTTTTTCTTTTTCTCAGCTTAAGGCCTATGAAACTTGCCCTTGGCAATATTTTTACAATTTTATTGCCAAAGTTCCGACCAAAGGTAGCGCTCAATTTAGCTTTGGCAAAACCATGCACGCTACTTTGCAGAAATTTTATCAGCTAATTATCGACAGAAGCGAGGGCGGTCAAGGCGATTTATTTTCTAAAAATAAAAAAATAGTTT
>JAUYFP010000103.1 GCA_030690875.1 bacterium
GCGTGATTGGTGTAGGCGTAACTAAATAAATCATCAACCAACTTTACCACTGATACGCTTTCCACCTTGGCGCCTTGGGCTCTAATGGCCTGTTTTTGGATATTGCTGGCGTATTCCTGCTGAATAGACTTCCGGTACAGATTAAAACTAGCAGCTATATCATACTCAGTAGAATAATAGGGAATTACTTTATCACCGGCCTTTTTTTCCAGCATTTTGAGCATCGGGTAATCAAAAGGGTTGGACATCGCAACTTTTAGTCCTTCTTCGTCGCGCTTGAAAACTATCATTTTTTGTTTGCGGGCGACTATTTCCGGCAAAAGATTCAAAACTCCCTCGGCAATATTTTCTTTTTTTAAATTGACAAATTTAATGTGCAAGCTATTGGCTATCAGTTGGCCGATTTCTTCGGACTTAATCAAATCCTGCTGGATTAAAAATGTTATAAAATCTTTTTTTTGCTCTCTGGCCACGCTTAGAGCCGTGTCCAAAATTCCGGTTTCAATCAAACCGATTTTACTGATAATTTTATAAACCTTGGCGTCATTAATTATTTCCATAAAATTTGTTAATTTTGATTACTTAACAACCTGGCCATTGCCGTTTTTGGCCTGCTTACTCATAGTTTTTGAATTTAAATATTGACTTATTTTATCTGTAATAGTAACTAAAGTAATATTATCTTTAACCAAATAATCTACTGCTCCTAAGTCAAGGCCTTTTTTAATATCATCTTTTTGACCCAAATTAGACAAAATTATAACGGGAATATTTTTGGTGGCTGGATTATTTTGCAATTCAGTTAAAACCTCAAAACCATTTTTCTGAGGCATTATCATATCCAAAATTATCAAGTCCGGATCAGATATTTGAGCTTTTTCTAGACCTTCCTGTCCATCAGCCGCTAATATTACTTCATAGCCCTTTTCTCCCAACTCGGCCTGATAAACTTTTCTTAAAAAATTATCATCATCTACAAATAAAATTTTTGCCTTGATCTCTGCCATAAATTTATTAAACTAAATTATTTATGTCTAAAACAAGCACTGGCTGGCCTTTAGAGGAAATCGCCACACCTTTAAAATATTTTGATTTTTTCAAAATGCTAGGCGTTTTTTTCATCACCAATTCACTCTCGTTAATATTGCTAAAAATAGGCAAAGCTAAATTTCTTTTTTTATCGCTAATAATTACCAGATATTTATAAAGTTCAGCTAAATTCTGTTTTGCTAAAATTTTATCTAAGTTGAGAAGTTGATAAGTTTTTTGCTTGTACCTAAAAGTTTTGCTATTGGAAAAATCCTTTAACTTTTCTAATTTTACTATTTGCTCAATATAAGAAAGCGGTATGGCAAAATGATAATCTCTAATTTTAAAAACCAAAGCCCGAAACACTGACAAGGGCAGAGGAAAATCAATAATGAATTTTGTGCCCTTACCTTTATCACTAAGCACTTTTATCTGACCCTCTAATTCCCCCACTCTGCTTTTAACCAAACTTAGGCCTACACCTCGGCCGGAACTAGTGCTGAGGTTCTGGCCTTTAGAAATACCCGGCATAAAAATCAAATTTCTGATTTCGGAAATAGTCAATTTTTTGGAAGCGCTAGGGCTGACAATTTTGTTTTTGACAGCCAAAGATAAAACCGTTTCAGCGTCTATACCTTGGCCATTATCCTCAACAATAACCCGCATTTGGTCATTGTTTAATATGGTCTCCAAATGAATCTGGCCATTTTTTTGGCCAAGCTTTATACCGTGAGCAACAGCATTTTTCAATAACTGAATCAATATATCCACCAATTCGTCCAAAATAGCTTTATCCAATGACAAATCATTGTCTTCTATAATCAAATCAACGCTTTTATTTTCCTCACGCGCCACTTCTCTCACTAAGTAAGGCAAAGAGGAAAATATCTGCTTTAAGGGAACAATACGTATTTTTTCCAATTCTCTTCGCAAATCGCTTAACATTTTATCTGAGTTGATACAATTGGACAAAAGCTCGGTTTGATTGCTTTTTTCAACCAGCGCTCTGGCCTGCATTATATTTATCAAAAGATCATCCAAATAATTCTGCAATTTATCCAGTTTATCAGTGGAAACGGAAATTTCCGCTACGCTTGGTAAATTGCCTAAAACATGTTTGACTCTTTTTATATCACCGGCATTTTTACTGGGTTTAAGCTTACTTTTTAAAAGCCCATTTAAAAGCTCGATTGGTTTTTTTAAATCTATTTCTTTATTCGTCTTGGCTATGGAATTTATATTGGCTTCAATAACTTTTAAAGTAGAAAAAAATGAATCAATGGTTTTTTTGTTTATTTCCAAAGCATTGTTATAAGCCGCATCAATGATACTTTCTATAGCATGAAACATAATGACTGTTTGCTTATAAGCCATAGTGGCGGCCGCGCCTTTCATAGAGTGAATTAAGCGGAAAATATTTTCAATCAAATTTTCACTGTTTGGTTTTTTCTCCAAATATAAAAACAAGTCAGACAATTTTTTCAATTGCTCACGGGAAGTAGAAATATACAAATCTTTATACTTTTCACTGATCATAAAGCTAGTTCTTTGAGGATCTCTTCCGGATCCAAAATATAAAATTTATTTTTATTTATTTTAATATATTTTTTAAATTTCTTTTTATTGCGGTCAATAAAAATATTAGTACTCTTGACTGTTTCACTGCCTTCATCAACATTAAGGGCAAATACTTCTTCACCGCGGTAAAAACTAAGGCAAGTGGCAAATTTATTTTGCTTAGGCAAATTTAAAAGTTTGGCTGAATCTATAATTGTAATAATTTTGCCGTTTTGATAAATCAAACCTTTAATGAGTTCATTAGCTTTAGGCACTGGCAACGAATTATCGCCTTTAATAAAAGGCCCGACTGCGTTCACTGGCATAGCGTAATAAGTGCCGTCAATTGAAAAGGAAATGTATTTAGTAGCTCTTTTATTCATTTTTGTCACCGACTAAATCATTTAAAGTACTACTCACTTTGCTTAAAGCCGCTGATGATCTGTTCAAAGCTCGAGTGAGCACTAATTGCTGATGAATGATTCTAGTTACATCGTCGCTATGCCTGACCAAAGATTTGGCCTCCTGATTAAGGCCTTTTATCATTAAATGGATATTATCCGCCTGATTTTTACTCTGGCCGGTTTCCTGATCAATTATTTTTATTGATTTCGATACTGTACCAACATCACCCAAAATCTTATTTAAAAACTCAATTGTTTGGCCAAGTATCTTAATGCTTTTATCAGTTTCTTCCCATTCATAAACTGATGATTGTCTAGCTTGCTCTATTTGGCGTTGCATATCAGCCGCCAAACTATGAATACTAACTGCCGCTTGCTCAGTGCTGATGTTTAATTCCCTAATTTGGGAAACTAAGCCGGAAAATTCCTCACTAAACGAAGTTTTACCAGCCTCAATTGACACATTAAGGCTCAAAAACTTAGCAATATCTGAGAGTGTAGCCATGCGACTAGCCAGATCTTTTACTTTGCTGGCATAATGATCAAGCGCTTGGCTTAATTTTTGATTTTCGGTAGCCAGATTCCTAATGGCCACCAAACTAGTTACGGCTGATTGCGATTTTTGACTGCCACTACTGGCCAATTTATCTATATTTTGAGTATAAGTCGAAGCGCTTTGGGTTTTCGAGCTAATT
>JAUYFP010000112.1 GCA_030690875.1 bacterium
TTTCATCTTTTTCACCAACATCAATTATCTTTGTTTTTAGGTTCTGGTTGATGAAGGATTTTAAATGGGACAAAATTTTATTCTTGTCGCCACCTTCAATGCGAGGATAGTGCTCGATGGTCAGTTGGGATACTGGTAAAAATCCAACTACATTGCCGATTTTTATCATTAATCCGCCCTTATTGGCGTCAATTACTTTGGATTCAATAATATCGCCTTTTTTATAAATAGTTTCCAAATGATCCCAAGCTTTTTTGTGTCCGGCTTCGCGGAAAGAAAGTTCCATGTAGCCATTCTCATTGTCGAGGCCGATAACAGTGGCGGTGGCTTTATCGCCAGCTTTTAAATTGGAGAATTCATCGGATTCATCATAAATTTCACGACCACGGACTATGCCAGTGGTTATTCCGTCTAAATCCACATAAACTTCATTTTTAGAAATACTAATTACCGCGCCGGTGACCAAATCGCCAATTTTGGGTATTTTAATAGCTGCCTCTTGTTTTTTTAGCAGCTCATCCATTGGGCTTGTGCCCTGAATTTGAATTTTCTCTTCTGACATTTTAATTATTAGCTTTTATCCTATACTGCCTTGGCGCCAGCTTTGGCTATTTTGGCAGAACAAGCTCCCTTTTTAGGTTTCTAGAGCGTTTAAACCTTTAGGGGAATTAATTAGTCTGTTTTTAAAACAGTTGCCTTATATTAACACAAAAGATATAAAAAATCAAGGCTCTGGAAAACTAGCTTAAATATGGACAAAAAACCTTTGTTTTTTGGGCTTTTTACTCTGTATTTTGACTTTACTTCAAGGCCATTTTATGCTAAAATAATAGCGTTTAATGAAGAATAAATTGGTCAAAAATTATGACAATTACTTGGCAAGGCGATAATTATTTTAAGTTGAAAGCTGGCAATATTACGGTTGTTTTAAACCCTTATAGTTTAGATAAAAAAACTAGCGTTTCCAAAACCAAAGGGGAACTGGTTTTATTTACTGACGCTAGTCAATCAAGTAAAGCTAAGATTGATGAGGAGTCTTTTGTGATTGATGGTCCGGGCGAATACGAAAATAAAGATGTTTTTGTTTACGGACATCAGATAAATGGCAATGTTGTTTATTTGCTGATTAGTGAAGATATAAAAATTGCTTTTTTGGGAGAATATGGTCATCAAGAATTAAGTGATAGCGATTTGGAACTTTTAGAAGATTCGGATATTTTGATTTTGCCTGTTGGCGGTGGTGAGTTGACTACGGCCAAAGAAGCCAGCAAAATCATCAGGCAAGTTGAACCCAGAATAGTTATTCCTAGCTGTTTTAATAGCGCCCAATTAAATGATTTTATAAAAGAGATAGGCGTCAAGCCGGAGGAACTTGATAAATTTAGCATTAAGAAAAAAGATTTGCCTCAGGAAGATATAAAATTAGTAGTTTTGAAAGCTTAAAAAATGATTTTTTTTGAAAATAATAACAATAAGATATTTTTTTTAACGCTGATGGTGGTCGTAGCTTTTGTTTTTATTTTTTATAAATATTTAGGATCAAATCCTTTCCCTCAGGTGGCTAATAATGATCAGGCTCTTTTGTCGCAGATTAACGAGGGCACGGACGAGGACATTAAGGAAATAAAAAATAATTTAGAATTGGGGGTGGAGCAGGCCAAGGATATTGGCGAGGAACTTAAAAAAGAGAGCGAGCGTCAGGCTTTGTTTGAACAGGCTAAAGAATATGCGACTAATAAGTTAGCTTCCAGCACAGCTACTTCTACCGCTACTTCCAGCCCAGTAGAAAATCAATAGATAATTTATTATATTTATGGCTTTAAGATCTTCAGGCGCAAAAAAACCAAATATTCAGGGGGGTGAAGCAAAAACTGACCAAAGTAGATTTGGTCGAGTTGAATCGCTCTCTATTGTCGAGGAAATGGAGAGCTCATATATTGACTATGCCATGAGCGTGATAGTTTCGCGCGCTTTGCCCGATGTCCGCGATGGTTTAAAACCAGTGCATCGCCGTATTCTGTATGCGATGTGGAATATTGGTTTACGCCATAATGCTAAGTTTAGAAAATCAGCTACAGTAGTTGGTGAGGTTTTGGGTAAATATCATCCGCATGGCGATTTGGCAGTTTATGATTCTATGGTCAGAATGGCGCAGGATTTTTCGATGCGTTATCCTTTGGTAAATGGCCAGGGAAACTTTGGCTCTATGGACGGTGACGGTGCAGCTGCGCATAGATATACAGAAGCCAAACTAGAAGCTTTGGCTGAAGAAATGCTTTTTGATATAGAAAAAAATACCGTTGATTTTGCCCCCAACTATGATGGTTCACACCAAGAACCGCGGGTTTTACCAGCTAAATTACCTAATCTTCTTTTAAATGGCGCTACCGGTATTGCCGTTGGCATGGCGACTAATATTCCACCTCATAATTTGGGAGAATTAATAGACGCCATTAATTTTTTGATTGATAAGCCGGACGCTTCCATAGATGATTTAATGCAGATAGTCAAAGGTCCGGATTTTCCGACTGGTGGTGTGATTTATAATATTGATGATATTAGAGCGGCTTATGCTACTGGACGCGGTGGAATTGTGATGCGTGGCGAGGCAGAAATTTTGGAAAATAAACCCGGTCAATATGATATTATAATTTCCTCAATTCCTTATCAGGTGAACAAAGCCACTTTGCTGGAAAAAATCGCCCAGCTAGTCAGAGATAAAAAAATTGAGGGCATCAAGGATTTGCGTGACGAATCTGACAAAGACGGCGTGCGTATTGTAGTTGAACTCAAAAAAGATTCTTTTCCTAATAAAATTTTAAATAATTTATACAAACATACTCAGCTGGAAGAAAAATTCCATGTCAATATGCTGGCTTTGGTTGATGGCATTCAGCCCCGAGTGCTCACCTTGCAAAATATTTTGGAAGAATATATTAAGCATCGCCAGGTAGTGATAGTTCGTCGCACGCAATTTGATTTGGAAAAAGCTAAAGACCGAGCGCATATCTTGGAAGGCCTTAAAAAAGCGCTGGATAAAATTGACTTGGTTATCAAAACTATCAAAGCTTCCAAGGACAAAGATATTGCCAAGCTTAATTTGATGAAAAAATTCAAGTTGAGCGAACGACAGGCCATCGCGATTTTGGAAATGAAGCTCCAAAGTCTGGCTAATCTGGAAAGACTCAAAATTGAAAACGAATTAAAAGAAAGAAGAAAGTTAATTGCCGAACTGGAAGTAATATTAAAGAGCAAGAGTAAAGTTTTACATATTATCAAAGACGAGTTGGCGGAAATTAAAAAAAGATTTAACGACGAGAGAAGAACTAAGGTAATTAAATCAGCCATTGGCAAAATGACTACCAAAGATTTGATTCCTAATGAAGCCACAGTTATTATGATGACCAGAGACGGCTACATCAAGCGTATTGATCCAGAAACATTCCGCACTCAAAGCCGTGGTGGCAAAGGAGTAATTGGGCTTACCACTAAGGAGCAGGACGAAGTAGATGATTTTTTTACTACTTCTACTCATGGAGATTTAATGTTTTTTACCACCCGCGGTCGGGTGTTTCAGCTCAAAGCTTACGAAGTACCTCAACAGTCTCGCACTTCCAAAGGCCAAAACATTGTCAATTTTTTACAGCTGTCTCCGGAAGAAAAAGTTTCTTCAGTTTTACAAAGCGAAGACTTTAATGTTTTTAAATTTTTTGTCATGTTGACTAGAAATGGCGTTATTAAGCGCACGGAGCTTAGTGAATTCAGTAATGTCCGTCGTAGCGGTCTGATAGCTATTAAGCTGAAAAAAGACGATCAATTAGAATGGATCAAGCCATCATCAGGCAAAGACGATATTATGCTGGCCACTGCCAAAGGCCAATCAATCAGATTTAAAGAAAAGGGAGTTAGATCTATGGGTAGGTCAGCTTCGGGAGTTAGAGGCATTAAGCTGAAAAAAGGTGATTCGGTTATTGGTATGGATTTGATTGCTGACGGTCAGGCCTCCAAAGACGAACAATTTTTGGTAGTGACCAAAAATGGTTTTGGCAAACGCACTGCCTTGTCGGCTTACAAAGTGCAAGGCCGTGGTGGCTCAGGCATCAAGACTGCTCAGGCCACTGACAAGACTGGCGATTTGGCCGCCGCTAGAATAGTTAGTAAGAATATGGAAAATGAAGACATGATTATAATATCGCGCAAAGGTCAAGTAATCAGACTGCCGATAAAATCAATTAGCATTTTAGGTCGGGCAACCCAAGGGGTGAGATTAATGAGGTTTAGAGATAGCGACGACAAGGTTTCTTCAGTCACATTTATATAAAAACACGAAACCCTCCCTTGATGTCTGGAGGGTTTTTTGTCTAAACCTTGTAAACTAAAATTATAAATGATAATCTTGTAAAGTATCATAATAGTTATGGAAGAAGAGAGAATAATATCAGCTGTTGAGCAAAAAAGTGATCGCACTTGGGACCTGACTTTGAGGCCTCAGGCTCTTGGTGATTATATTGGCCAAAATCAGGTTAAGGAAAATTTAAATATTGTTTTGTCAGCCGCTAAGCAAAGGCAGGAGTCTTTGGATCATGTTCTTCTTTTTGGTCCTCCGGGGTTGGGTAAAACCACTTTGGCTTACATTATTGCCAAGGAAATGGGAGTAGGTATAAAAGTAACTTCTGGTCCAGCAATTACCAAAGCCGGTGATTTAGCGGCAATTATTACCAATTTGCAAGCCGGTGATATTTTATTTATTGATGAGATTCATAGATTAAATAAAACTATTGAAGAAATTTTGTATCCGGCCATGGAAGACTATGCTTTGGATATTATTTTAGGCAAAGGCCCATCAGCTCAAATACTGCGTTTGGATTTGCCAAAATTTACGCTTATCGGCGCTACTACCAGATATAATTTAATTTCTTCGCCACTACGAGACAGGTTTGGCGTTACTTTTCGGCTGGATTTTTATAATGAAGACGAAATTGCCGATATTGTCAAACGATCGGCTAATATTTTGGGAGTAAATATTGAAAAAGAAGCTAGAGAGGAAATCGCCCGTCGTTCTCGCGCTACTCCTAGAATCGCCAATCGGATTTTGAAAAGAGTTAGAGATTATGCGCAGGTAAAAGCTGATGGCAATGTTAGTCACAGTTTGGCTAAGCAAGCCATGGAGATGATGGCCATTGATCAATATGGCTTAGATGATTTGGACAGAAGATTGCTTAAAGTAATTGCGGAAAATTTTTCCGGCGGTCCAGTGGGTTTGGGCACGCTAGCGGCAGCGGTACAGGAAGAGGCCGGCACAATTGAAGAAATATTTGAGCCCTATTTAATGCAGTTGGGATTTTTAGCCAGAACAAATAAAGGCCGCGTGGCTACTGACAAGACCTACGAATATTTAGGTATAGCCAAAAAAAATAATCAAAATAGTAGATTGTTTTGAATACCCCCTCTGTCCTTACGGACATCTCCCCCTAAATTAGGGGAGAAAAAGAGGGGGTAATAATATATCATGATGAAACCCCGTTAGAAATTTGTATAATTATAGGTTATTTTAAAAGTAGAATTACTATTATGCAAACTATTAAAATTTCTAACGGGGTGAAGCCCAAATTACTTTTACATTCTTGTTGCGCGCCTTGCTCTATATATGTAATTGAAAAATTGGCTCAGCAGTTTAAAATAACTGTCTTTTTTTATGACCCCAATGTCCATCCCCGCAAGGAATATATTTTGCGTCGGGATGAAATGAAAAATTATGCCAAAAAAATCGGCCTTGATTTTGAGGAAGGCGATTATCAGACAAAAGATTGGTTTGATAAAGCCCAAGGTTTAGAAAGCGAACCGGAAAAAGGCCGGCGTTGCGAAATGTGTTTTGATTTGCGCTTATCTAAAACCGCAGTCAAAGCCAGAGTGGAAGAATATGACGCTTTTGCCACTGTGCTTAGTATTTCTCCGCATAAGGATTATCAGCAAATAAGCGTTATTGGCAATAAATTAGCTCATCAATTTGGCATAAATTTTTTGGATCGCGATTGGAAGAAGAAAAATGGTTTTAAAATCGCCACCAAGATGTCCAAAGAGCAAAACTTTTATCGACAAGATTATTGCGGTTGTATTTATTCAAAAAAACAACAAAAAGTAATATAAGAATATGAAGAATATAATTATTGTTCATGGTGCCTATGGCAATCCGGAAGAAAATTGGATACCTTGGTTAAAGTTGGAATTAGAGAAATTGGGTTGTAATGTAATTGCGCCCAAATTTCCTACTCCCGAAGGTCAATCTTTAGAAAACTGGTTTAAAGTTTTTAGGGAATTCCATTATTTATTAACTGCTGACACTATTGTAGTTGGGCACAGTTTAGGTCCAGCATTTTTACTTAAGGTTATTGAAAATTTAGATTTGTCAATTAGGAGTGCATTTTTTGTGGCCGGTTTTATTAGCCACTTGGGCTTAAATGAATTTGATGAAATTAATGTTAGTTTCTATAACAAAAAGTTTGATTGGAAAAAAATAAAAAAGAATTGCAATAATTTTCATCTTTATTATTCAGATAATGATCCATATGTACCAGTTGAAAAATCTTATGAAATAGCTAAAAATCTTAGAATTGAACCTAAATTGGTCGCTGGCGCCGGTCATTTTAATAGTAAGTCAGGTTATACTAAATTTGAATTGTTATTCAATGATATTAGAAAAGAATTATGAAGCTTAGTTTATTTGATTATAATTTACCCAAAAGTCTAATTGCCCAAAAGCAAATTAAGCCGCGTGATCATTCTCGCTTACTTATTTTAGATAGGACAAATCACAAGATTGTTCATAAGCATTTTTATGATTTGCCAGATTTTTTAACTAATAACGATGTTTTAGTGCTTAATGAAACTAAAGTATTTCCCGCGCGGCTTTATGGCCAGAAAAAAAGCGGTGGCAGAGTAGAAGTTTTGTTAGTGGAAAAAATCAACCCGTCGGCTTGGCAGGCCATGATTGGTGGCCGTAATCTCAAAGTCGGGGATAGCATTTATTTTGCTGGAAATTTAATTGCCGAGATAATTAAAGATATTGACGGCAAGACCAAAGAAATAGAATTTAATAAATCAGCTAAGAGTTTGGAAAAAATAATTGAGTCAATTGGTCATACGCCGCTGCCGCCTTATATTAAATTCAAGGACAATAAACAAATAAAAAAAGATTATCAAACTATTTACGCTAAATCGCTTGGTTCGGCAGCGGCGCCAACGGCTGGCCTGCATTTTACTAAAAGTATTTTGGATAAATTGGCTAAAAAAAAGATTAAAATTTTTAAAGTAACTTTGCATGTTGGCTTGGGAACTTTTGCTCCGGTGGAAGTAGAGGATATAGCTAAGCATAAAATTCACCATGAGTGGGCTAGCGTTGATAAACAAACGGCT
>JAUYFP010000005.1 GCA_030690875.1 bacterium
GATGTTTTTGTTCAGCCGAGCGCCAAAGCCAGCCGGGCGTCGCTTACTGGGCCCATTCAAGAACTGCAAACAATGAATTTAGTTGCGTTTAGGCGTTTAGGCAGGACAGCTCAGGAAAGAGCCAATAAAATTTTGGATAAAATAAGCTTATTGGAGCAGGATTCTTTTACCAAACAGGCCCAAGGCATTCAGGCTTGGAGAAACAGCGACCTTTATCGTCTTTATTTACAACTGGGCGCTGATAGCATGGTTCAAGGTAAACAAATAGGTGAACTGCTTAGCGCTTATCAAACTGAAGGCAAGGAAGCTCTGGAAATAGATGAATTTACTGCCATTTCCGACTTGAATAAAAAAATAAGGTTTTAAAATTATGGAAAATAGATTCATAGTGCCACAATTTATTGATGCTGAGGATAAAATCTGGGGACCGATTACGGTTCGGCAGTTTGTCATTATTTTGGCGGGCGCTTTATTTGTATTTTTGTCTTATAAACTGTCTGATTTTTCACTTTTTCTTTTTGAAACAGTGGTGATAGTCGTTTTTGTGGTTTTGTTCGCTTTTTATAAAGTCAACGGCGCGCCTTTTCATTATTTTGCGGTAAATTTTGTGGAAACTTTGAAAAAACCGCATGTTAGAGTTTGGCGCAAAGAATATATCAGAACGGAAACATTCAAAAATAAAGAAGAAAATAAAAAAAATGTGGATCTGGCACTGCCTAGAAAAAAATTAGTTTCCAATAAAAAATTATCAGAATTATCTTTAATAATTGATACTGGGGGAGCTTACAAAGGAGAAAAGGACGCTAACATAGAAAATAATTTGTGGCATTAATTGAGTTTTTAATTTTAGCTTAATTAACAAAATAAGTTGCTAAGGGCATGAATCCCGTTAGAAATTCACAGAGTTTTATCTTCAAGAATAAAGTAAAAATATATAAATTAACTATTTAGTTTAGAATAAATTTAATAAATAATTTCACGAAAAATTTTATTTAATTAGTCTGGTAAATTTCTAACGGGATGAAAAACAAAAGCAAACAAAGTGGCGCTGATTCTACCCAAAAATTTTTGCATATAGCCGAGGTCAAGGATGATTTAGTGGTTTTGAATGACGGCACAGTCAGGGGAGTTATTTTAGTCTCCTCGGTTAATTTTGATCTCAAATCTGAAGACGAACAAAAAGCCATTATTGGCAATTATGTTAATTTTTTAAATTCTATAGATTATCCCTTACAAGTGGTTATTCAATCAAGGCCACTGGATATTGATGATTATATTGAACGCTTGCAAAAAATGGAAAGAGAGCAGACCAATGAGCTTTTGAGGATGCAGACCGCTGACTATCGGGAGTTTGTCAAAGAACTTTTAACTTTGGAAAAAATAATGAGCAAAAAGTTTTTTGTGGTTGTGCCTTATAGCGCAATTAATGATAAAAAAAGAAGTTTTGTCAGCCGATTTTCGGCAGTTTTTTCGGCCGCTAAAGTGGTCAGTCTCAGTCGCAAGAGGTTTGATGAATTCAGCGATCAATTGGATAAAAGATGCAATTTTATCGCCGCTGGTTTGGCTAGCTTAGGACTAAGGAGCCAGCGTTTGAGTACCCAGGCTTTGATTGAGCTTTATTATAACAGCTATAATCCGGATTTATACCAGCGACAAAATTTGGAGGATATAAGTAAATTAACTATAGAAAAATAATGTTTGGCTTTAAAAAAATCAAGCAAGTGGAGCAAGAGCCCAACTCTCAGCAGGCGGCTGAGCAGGCTGATGTGCGAAGATTGGAACAAGATGTGCATAAGCAGAAAGAGCTCTTGGAAGCCGAAAAAGTGTTTCGCGAAGGAGTAGTTTCAGTCCGAGATATTATTGCTCCGTCGTCGCTTAAAGTAGAAACTAATTTTTTGCGCTTGAATGATTTATATGTCAGGACTTTATTTATAATGACTTATCCGCGTTATGTGACGATTGGTTGGTTTGCGCCGATTATCAATGAAAGTTTGACACTAGATATTGCCATGTTTTTCTATCCGATGGATATTCAGATTGTTTTGAAACAATTACGAAATAAAGTTGGCACTATGCAAGCGCAAATTATCTCTGATCATGAAAAAGGAGCGCCACGCGATCCGATTACTGAAACAGCTTTGAGAGATATTGAGTATTTAAGAGACAGTTTGAGCCAAGGAACGGAAAAGTTTTTTCAATTTTCCCTTTACATTACTATTTATGCTAAAGAAAAAGACGAGCTTGATTTAGCGACTGACAGAATAGAAAATCTTTTGGGCATGCAGTTAATTTATTCGCGTCGGGCGCTATTTCAGTCAGAGCAGGGATTTAATTCCACTTTGCCGGTTGGCAATGATGAGCTGACTATTTCCACCAACATGAACAGCTCGCCGATTGCTTCTTCATTTCCTTTTGTGTCGTCTGAGCTCACTTCTGATGAGGGAGTATTATACGGAATAAACAGGCATAATAATAGCTTAATACTTTTTGACCGTTTTAGCTTGCAAAACGCCAATATGGTAGTTTTTGCCACTTCTGGCGCTGGCAAAAGTTATGCTATTAAGTTGGAAATTTTAAGATCAATGATGTTGGGTACTGATGTTATAGTTATTGATCCGGAAAATGAATACCGTCATTTAGCAGAAGCGGTTAATGGCGCTTACATTAATGTTTCTCTTAATTCCGAGAGTAAGCTCAATCCTTTTGATCTGCCTCGGGGAGTGAGTGGGGAATCCAAAGCCGAGGATATTTTGCGTAGCGCAGTCATAACACTCAAAGGATTGATTCGTTTGATGATCGGAGAAGTTACTAATACCGAAGACTCGCTTTTAGATAGAGCCCTGATAGAAACTTACGCTAAAAAAGATATTACTGCTTCCAGCGATTTGGCCAATATCAAGCCACCGCTGATGTCTGATTTGGAGGAGTTATTGCTTAGCATGGAGGGTGGTGAAGACATGGCGCTGAGAATAAAAAAATATACCGAGGGCACTTTTGCCGGACTTTTCAATAGTCCGACTAACATAAAAGTAGATAATCAGCTGATAGTTTTCAGCATCCGCGATTTGGAAGACGAACTCAGGCCAATAGCCATGTATATTATTATGAATTATATTTGGAATATTATCCGCAGTGAGCTCAAAAGAAGAATACTGGTGGTTGACGAAGCTTGGATTATGATGCGCCATGAAGATAGCTCTAAGTTTATGTATGCTTTAGTTAAGCGCTGTCGCAAATATTATCTTGGAGTAACTACTATTACTCAAGATGTCAATGACTTTTTGACTTCTGCTTATGGCAACGCCATTGTTACCAACTGTTCCTTGCAGTTATTGTTAAAACAAACTCCGGCAGCCATTAATTTGGTGCAAAAGACTTTTATGCTGACTGAAGGAGAAAAATATCTTTTGCTGGAAGCGGGTTTGGGAGAAGGAATATTTTTTGCCGGCTCTAAGCATGCGGCTATAAAAGTGCAGGCTTCTTACGCTGAGCACCAGATAATCACTTCTGATCCAAGACAATTATTGGAAATTGAAGAAGCTAAAAAGGAATTTGAAGAGCAGATGCTCTCTGAAAACGAAGCCCGAACTGGCGGAACGGAAACATTTTCCGCTTAGCAAATAATTAAAAATAATTAGCAAATAATATTATGGAAAGCAGTAAAAGAAAAAAAATCATTTGGTTAGCGATTATTGTCTTGGTTATTTTGGGAATTTTATTTCTGATTTGGCGTTTATCTGATTTTAGCTTTGGTCCGAAACAAGAGGCCAATCAAAATGAACAGCCGATTTTTCCTACGCCAAGCGTCAATATTGAGTATAAAGTTACGCCACCAACTAAAACCGACACGGAATTTGCTATTGAAAATTTAGCTAAAAGTTACGCTGAGCGTTTTGGTAGCTGGTCAACTGATAGTCCGGGAGCAAATTTAGCTGAGCTTATTCCGCTTAGCTCCAAAAGTATGGTTAGTTATTTAAATAGTATAGTAA
>JAUYFP010000010.1 GCA_030690875.1 bacterium
GAAATTTATTTATTGTTGGATTGTTTATATTAAAAATATTTTCCCAAGAAACAGAATTTATTTTTTGGTACAAGGCAAATAAAAATGGCAAGCTGAGAATGGCCAGTCCGGCATTGGTCAGCCAAAGTATTTTTTTTAAAATAGGGTATTTTTTTATTTTGGCAATACTGATAAAAATACTCAGCCAAAATAGCGGTATGCCACCCAGAGGATGAATGCTCATAGTCATAGCGCTGATTAGCCAAATAAAGGATATATTAATCGAACCATTATTTATAGCTGGCAGGATGAAAATTATCATGGCCAAAAATAAATAGGCCAGATTCTGAGGCGTGGTCATTACGGCAAAATTAAAGCCAATTGCTAGACTCCACAAGCAGGCCAAATAACTGGTTTTAAAGGGCCAGTTAAGACCATAGCGCAAGCCATAAAAAAGACTACTGGGCCAAATAACACTGAATAATATCGGCATTAGCCATTTATTAACCGCTAAAATGTCTACATTAGTCAGATTACTAAAAAAGAAAGTCAGAGCGTATTGACCTAAATATAAAAATAAACGCGGTTCAATCGTGCCGGTGTTGGCAATTGTTTTGATCACTGCGCCATGGATAAAAGAATCATAGCCAAAACCCAAAGGATAGAGGATGATACCAATGGAGGACAGCACCAGAAAATGAAAGGATATCAATAGGATGTTTTTTTGCGATTTATTGTCTAATAATGTCAGGATTAGGAAAAAATTGCTCAAAATAAAAGTAGTCCAAAATTTATAGCCTAACAGTTCCCAAGGCGAACGAATAATGCCAAAACTGGCGTTTTTTTCCAGTCCGATAATCAGCAAGATGTCCAAGGCAATAGCCAAAACAGGTAGGATATTTTTTCGAATATTACTTAGATTTACGGGTCTGAATTTCAGATTGCTAAAAAAATAATGCTGTGAGTGGTTGACAAATGATAATATTTCAACTGCTGATGAGATAGTTACTAAGATAAATAAAAATACCCACCAATTTATTTCGTATAAATGGTAGGCAATTGTGTAAATTAAGCTGATGTAGGCCAAAATTATTAGGAAGCCTAGAAGGTTTTTAAAGCCCTGATGGATGTTTTTGGCAAAAACATCAGCTAGTTTGCGACTGTTGAACCATAGCCAAAGCACTCCCAAAATAATGCCAAACAGATCAGATTTAAATAAAAACACATTGGCCAATATCAAGGCGATGGTTATTGTTTGTCCGAAGACATGTTGCTGTCGGCTGAAACTTATCATGCTGGATTTATTTTAGCATAGTTTTACCAGTTATCAAAAAGAACTGAGGATTTTCTAAATTTCTTGATAATATGCCAAAACTCGGGTAAAATACATTTATGAATTTGGATAAAAAGCCAATTATTTATTTTTTCCGTTATTTGTGTTTAGCGTTGGCGCTAGCTCTTATCTTGTTTGTTTTAAGTCAAGCTGTTTTTACCGGTCGGACCTTGATTTACAATTTGGATTTTTCTCAGTCTTTGAGCCGAGATATAGTTGGCTGGTATCCGGAGTCAAGAGTTGCCCAAGTCTCGAATTCGACTAATTCGACGCTTAATATTTTAGCTGAGCCAATATATCTGAAAATTTATAGTCCGGTTGATTTCAAAACCTTGACCATTTCTGGCCAACTGCACAAAAATGATCAAGGTGCTAATCTCGGACTAAGGCAAAAAGATGCTTCGTGGTTTTTTCAGTCAATCGTCAGCGATGATTTTCGTTTGGATTTTGATTTGAGCAATGCCCAAATAAAAAGAAACCAGTTAGAAATTATTTTGTCTATTCCAGACTTAAATGATGATTCAAATATTAGCTTAGTCAATAATTGGATTATAACTTTAAGTAGATAATGAATACATTTGGGATAATTATCAATGATTTTTTTAAAACAGCTTTTGTAACTTGGTTGCTTTTGGTGATTTTTGAATTATTGAATCCGGGAATGGTCCAGCGTTTTATAAATTTGGAGTATTATTTTTATTTGTTAATTTTAATTTTTATCTTAGCTCAAAAATTGAAAAAATAGTTTTGTTTATAAAGCTATTTTGTGGTATAATAAATTGAAGTTGAAATCAATAATTTTTTAGCCTCTCTGTAAATTTATTTACTTAGCGATGTTAAAAACAAAACAAAAACAAATTTTAAAAGTGTCAAAAAATCAAAAAACTCAAATTTCTGCAACTGAAAAAGATATTTTGTCCAGCCGACCAAGTGCTGGCAAGATGTATGTTGTGGCTGTTGATATGGGCTATGGCCACCAACGAGCCGCTTATCCTTTTATTGATTTAGCTCAGCATGGCATTATCAACGCCAATAGTTATCCGGGCATCACTCCCAAAGAAGCTAGGATGTGGCAAAGAGGCCGTAAGTGGTATGAGATTATATCTCGTTTTAAAAATCTTCCTTTTTTTGGTACCAGCGCTTTTTCCATTATGGACAGCTTTCAAAAAATTGAACCATTTTATCCTCGGCGAGATTTGTCGGCCAATTCCCGACAGCAAAAATATTTTTTCAATCAAGTAAAACAAGGTTTAGGTAAAGAGCTTATTCAAGAATTCAACCGCAAGCCATTACCACTGCTGACGACTTTTTTTGTGCCGGCTTATTTTGCGGAATATTATGACTACAAAGGGCCGATATATTTGGTTGTTTGCGATGCTGATGTGGCTCGCGCTTGGGCGCCACCCAATCCGCAAAAAAGCCGGATTATTTATTTAGTTCCCAATAGAAGGGTAAAAGAACGCTTGCAGTTGTATGGCGTGCGACCACAAAATATCCATGTTACTGGTTTTCCTTTGCCTAAGGAAAATATCGGCGGTCTGACGCAGTCAGTTTTGCGTTCTGATTTGGCTAGCCGTCTTTACAATTTGGATCCCAAGGCTACTTATCGTCATAAATACGGTAAGCTGATTGAGGATTATCTTTGCCCAGTAAAAAATATCAAAAAGCCGAATCGGCCATTGACTATTACTTTTGCCGTTGGCGGAGCGGGAGCTCAGCGCGATATTGGTATTTTGATTTTAAAGCGTCTCAAAAACCGCATTAAAGAAAAGAAAATACAGCTTAATTTGATAGCTGGTGTTAGAAATGATGTTTATATTTATTTTCAGGATGAAGTTAAAAGGTTGGGTTTAGTGAATTCAGATAATGTAAAAATTGTTTATGCTGAGGACAAAATGAGCTATTTTAAAGTTTTTAATAAAATTTTGAGAAAAACCGACATCCTTTGGACCAAACCATCGGAGCTTACTTTTTATAGCGGTTTGGGCTTGCCGATTATTATGTCTGAGCCCATTGGTTCTCAGGAAATATACAATCGTGGCTGGCTTTTGGCTATTGGCGCTGGCGTGGACAGTCAGGATCCCCAATATGTTGATGAATGGCTCTTTGACTGGCTGGATTCCGGTTGGTTGGCGGAGGCGGCAATGGAAGGATTTTTGGATTCTCCCAAGATGGGGTCATATCATATAGAAAATCTAGTGCTCCATGGTCGCAGTCAAGATATTGAAGATGTGCATTTGTTATAAATATAAATGCTGATAAAAACTTTAAAAATAAATTATTACAAAAGCATTAAGCATCCGCTGATTTTAGATTTGCCTTTGATAAATATTTTTATTGGCCAGAATAACAGCGGTAAAAGCAATATTTTGGACGCGATTGAATTTGCTTTAGGCGGTGATTTGAATAATGAGCAAATATATTACGCTCAAGCCGACATTGAAATGATTTTGTCTTTTAGTGATGATGAAGTAAAACGGCATCAATTTCCTGACGCTAGCGGTCATTTTATTTTTAGAGATCAGGCAAGAAAACTGCTTTTTGGCACTAAGGAAATTCCTTACAACAAGTCTTTGGCTATTATCTTATCATCAAAGTTAAAACGCTTGGATGAGCTGAGTTTTTTTGATTTAAAGCAAATTGAACTGGATTGGCAAAGTTTGCATAAATATCCGGCTAGTTTGGAAAAATTTAAAAATCATTTAAAACATCATTTTCCCAAAATTTCCGCCAGCGAAAATGCCCTGGATATAAATTATCAGCACGATGGTTTGTATGAGGGTGATAGGCGAGTGACTATTGATCGGTTGGGCTCGGGATTTTTGCGGATTTTTGCCATATTATTATATATTTTTCATCCCTCTTATTCAGTGGTGATGATTGACGAACCGGAAACTCATCTGCATCCGGCGATGATAGACAAACTCAATTGGGCGATGCAAAACGCTGAAGCTGGGCAAGTGATTTTTACCACTCATTCACCTTTATTTATTACGCCAGTTAGTTTGCCCCAGCTGTTTAGGGTGACAAAAGAGGCCAATACGACCAAGGTTTTTAGTTTGTCCAAAGCGCATTATAATTATCAGCGCTTAGTGCAGGAGCTTAATGCTGACAATTTGGAAATGTTTTTTGCTGATGAGGTT
>JAUYFP010000020.1 GCA_030690875.1 bacterium
CTTGTATTTTCTTTATTTTTTATGCTAAAATACAGTAACTAAGCATTAATTTGATTGATTTTATGACTATTAAATTAAAACTTTTTTTAGCAACAATTTTATTGTTTGCTCCCTTGCCTATTTTTGCGATTTCTGCCAAAAGCGGCGAGGTGGTTATTTTGGACAAAGATCAGGTAATTGACGGTAACTATTATGTAGCCGCCAACAGCATAGAAATTTATGGCGCAGTTAATGGCGATTTATTTTTAGTTGGTAACAGTATCAAGATTGATTCCGAACAAATAAATGGCGATGTTTTTGCGGCCGGAAATTCTTTAAGAATAAAAGGCAAGATAAACGGCTCGCTTAGATTGGCCGGCCAGTATTTGGAACTTGACGGCGAAGTAGCGAGAAAAGTTATGGCCTTTGGCCAGTCGCTTGATTTGTCCGCAGATTCCTTAGTTAAAGAGCATTTAAATTTTTATGGTCAAAGTCTTGGCATTTCCGGAAAAGTAGAGGGGCGAGTAGAAGGAGCGATGGAGAGTTTTCGTCTGAGCGGGGAAATAAATAAAGACGTTGAATTGTATATTGATAATTCTAATAATCAAGGAGTGCAATTAGCTGATTCTGCCAAAGTCAATGGCGCCTTGTACTATCAAGCAATTAAGGAAAAATTAATTGATAACTCTGATAAAATAAGTGGGGGTGTTCATTTTAATCAGCTAGCGCAAAAAGCGAAAAAAGATTTTGGTCCAGCTAAGGCTTTTGGGATGTCTATTAATTTTTTTGGCCTACTAACCATCGGCATGATCTTGCTCTATTTATGGCCTAAACTTTTTTCTCAAGCAATTGATTTGGTTTATAAAAAACCAGCCAACACTTTTTTTAAGGGTTTTATTCTTTTAGTTATTACGCCCATACTTTCTATTTTATTGTTAATAACTCTTATTGGCATACCACTAGCTTTAATTGTTATAGTTTTCTGGTGTCTGGCGCTTTATTTGGCTCAGATTATCAGCGCTTGGGTTTTGGGCAAGTGGCTCAAAGATAAAATATTTAAAAAATATCACTGGTCAAATTTGCTGATTTTAATTTTTGGCATTATTTTGTATTTGCTTTTGTCCAAAATTCCTTTTATTGGCTGGGTAGCGCTAATGATTTTGTATTTTATGGCTTGGGGAGTTTTTATGGATTTAGTTTCCAGTTTAAAAGTTAAAAAATAATAATGTCCTACAAAGAAAGCATTAATAACGGAATTTTTAAGGCCTATGATATCAGGGGAATTTATCCTGAAGAATTAGCTGAGCCGACAGCCAATTTAATCGCTCAGACTTATTTGAAAATACTTGCTGAAAAATTATCCAAGCCGATAAAAGATTTAAAAATCGCTGTTTGCCAAGACAATCGGAAATCATCAGCTCCTTTGATGCAAGAAGTGATCAAGGTATTTTTGGAGTATGGCGTCAGTGTTGATGATTTAGGCCCGCTCTCCATCAATGATTATTATTTTGCCGTTGGCTATTATAAATACGACGGTGGTATAATGGCTACCGCCAGCCACAATCCACCGCAGTATGGCGGTTTTAAGATGACCACCATAAACACCGAGTATGAAAACAGTATTGATTTTTTAAGCGGTCAGGAGCTTTACCAAGAATTGCAGGATTTTGATTTTCCTTTGACGGCTGAAAAAACTCCGGGGTATTTGCAGAGCAAAAATGTTTTAGCTGATCATCTAAAACACATTTTGTCTTTTATAGACAAAAGTAAAATCAAAAATTTAAAGGTAGTAGTGGATACCGGCAATGGCATGACGGGTTTGATGATACCCAAAATATTTGCCGAGCTTCCTTGTCAGCTTACTCATATATTTTCCGAGCTTGATGGCGATTTTTCCAATCGCGCGCCCAATCCTTTGACTGCTGGGGCAAGCGATAAATTAGCGGAAAAAGTTTTGGCGGAGAAAGCCGACCTAGGAGTTATTTTTGATGTTGATGGCGACCGGATGTTTTTGGTGGATGAAAAAGGAAAATTGGTCAGAGGCGATATGGTACTTTTGCTTTTGGCCAAGCCAATGCTGGAAAAAAATATTGGCGCTGGCATTACTTATAATTTAATTTGTTCTCATGCAGTTAAAGATTTGGTGAGCAAGTGGAGTGGTCGGCCGATAAGAAGTGAAGTTGGCTATCGCAATTTGGCCCGACACATGAGGGAAGATAAGGGGATTATGAGCGGTGAAGTCTCAGCCCATTTTGCTTTTCGGGATAATTTTTACGCTGACTCCGGATTTATTGCCATGGTTTTGGCGCTAGAAGCGATTTCCAGCGATGGCCGTCCTTTGTCGGAAATAATTAAAGATTTCCAAACTTATGTTAAAAGCGACGAACTAAATTTTGAAGTGTCGGATATCAATTTGGAATTGGCCAAGTTCAAAAATACTTATCAAAGCAATCTTTTGGACGAAATAGACGGCCTGACCTTTGAATTTTCTACTTGGTGGTTCAATGTCCGAGCTTCCAATACCGAACCCTTGCTTCGTCTGACCGTGGAGGCGAATTCATCGGATATTTTGGCGGAGAAAATAAAAGAATTAGAGAGTTTGATAGATTTTAAGGCGCGAAAATAAATAAAATGATTGGAATTTTTGATTCTGGCTACGGCGGTTTATCGGTTTTCAAAGAAATTGAAAAAGTTTTGCCGGAGCATGACTATATTTATTTAGGCGATAATGCTCGAGCTCCTTATGGTGATAGGAGTCAGACTTTGATTTATAATTATACTAAGCAGGCGATTGATTATTTATTTTCTCGAGGATGTAGTCTGGTGATATTGGCTTGTAATACCGCCTCGGCCATGGCGCTCAGACGCATTCAGCAGGAATATTTACCGGGAAAATATCCAAATAAAAATGTTTTGGGTGTTATTCGGCCCATGGCTGAGGCGGTGTCTGAACTGCCCAAGAAAAATGTCGTGGCCGTCATGGGCACAACCAGCACTGTTGAATCGCAGGCCTATGTTCATGAGTTTGCCAATTTGGACAAAAATATCAAGGTAGTCCAAGAGGCCTGTCCGTTGCTGGTGCCACTGATAGAGGCTTCACGAGAGAAAAATCCGGAAACAAAAATTATAGTAACTGAATATGTCCGTCCGCTGAAAAAATATAATCCTGATGTCGTAGTTTTGGGCTGTACTCACTACGGCTGGCTACTAGATACAATTAAAAATAATTTTCCGCCTAGCACCATAATTTTGGAAAACGGACTGGTAGTGGCCAAAAAATTAGAGCAGTATTTGGCCAAACATCCAGAATATGATAATCTAAGTAAAGAGCAAAAAAGCCTGCCTCGCCGAGTCAAGGCGGGCCT
>JAUYFP010000021.1 GCA_030690875.1 bacterium
AAAGAAAAATCAAAATTATTCTTGCTAATCATTGGTCGGGGAAAATCGTATTTATTTTTATCGCCTCCCTTAGCCAAACGACTGACAATCGGCCCGCCGGGATAACCCAAATAAAGCAGTTTAGCTACCTTGTCATAGGCCTCACCCACTGCATCATCCAAGGTCTGACCAATTAGCTGATAAATTCCATGGCCTTTCATCAAGACCAATTCTGTATGACCGCCAGAAACCACTAAAACCAAAGTGGAAAAATACTTAGAACTATTTTGAGCCAGTTCTTTATTAGCCAACCAGTTGGAATAAATATGTCCTTCAATGTGATTGATACCTACCAAGGGCAAATTGGCGCTATAAGCCAGAGTTTTAGCCAAGGAAGTCCCTAAAATAAGCGAAGTGATAAGACCCGGGCCGCTGGTCACTGCCACACAGTCTATATCTTTTAACTTATCCTTGCCCAAAGTGCTATCAATCAGCGGAATAACAGTTTCAACGTGTTTTCTGGCCGCTAATTCCGGCACCACTCCACCATATTTTTTGTGAATATTTATTTGGGAATAAATTGCGTTTTTCTCCAAATTTAACAAATTACCATTGCCTGATAAGACAGCAATAGCGGTTTCATCACAGGATGTTTCTATGGCCAAGATTCTCATATTTTATTATTTTGCTCTAATAAACTCTTCGTAATCCGGAAAATATTTTTTAATATCAGCCAAATCAAATTCCGACATTATTTTTTCTTTGGGCTCACGAGATAGTAAAAACATCACTGAGTCCAAAATCAACTGAGCGGCTGGCTGAGTGCCATCACTGAGCTCCAACCAATAATCGCGGCTCAGGGTAATCCGATGGCTGGAACCAGCAATATCCACTAAATACAAATATTTGCCCTGATAAGTGCTTAGTTCTGTTATTTTGACATTTTCCATAATTATAATAATATAAACCTATACTAATAAAACGCTGACGATTTACATATGCCCAGAAAAAAACTACAAAGATTTGCTGAGCTTAGAAATTTTAACAATGTTGCTGAAAATAATCAAGCCCAAGCCAAGTTAAAATTAAGAAAATTTTTGGCCAAAAACAAAGACATTATTTTGGAATTGGCTTGTGGCAAAGGCGAATACGCGTTGGCTTTGGCGCAAAAATATCAACGCAAAAAAATCATCGGCATTGATATTCAAGGAGAACGACTTTGGTTTGGCGCAAAATTCGCCCAAGAAAATAAAATAAATAATGTATTTTTCTTGCGCGAGCAAATAGAAAATTTAGAAAATTATTTTACTAAAAATTCCATCTCCCAAATCTGGATTACTTTTCCTGACCCGCGACCAAGAAAAAGCCAAATTAAAAAAAGATTGACTAACCCACGATTTTTGAAAATATACCAAAATATTTTAAAAAACAAAAGCACAATACACCTTAAAACTGACGATGATAATTTCTTTGCTTATAGCCAACAAAGCGTCCTTGATTTTAGCGGAAAAATAAATGAACAAATAACTAATCTTTATAAAAGCCGACAAATTGACGAAACGCTCAAAGTTCAAACTTATTATGAAAAAACACATCTAAAAAAGGGTAAAATCATTCATTATCTTGAATTTTCCCTAAAATAATGCTTAAATTAACTTGTAGTTGACATTTCAAAGAAAATATGTTATAATTCCCTATTATTTAAAAATAGCCCAAAACTATGAATAAATTAGGAAAAATCATCTTATTAATCGCCATCATGGCCCTTTCCAGCTTTGCTTTTAGTCAAAAAGCAACAGCTGAAAATTTTAGAATTACTCAAATTACTGTTACTGATTTTAATAATAATAAAGGCGCGCTTAACTGGAAAAGCAATCAGCCGGCCAAAGGCACGGTTTTTTATGGAGCTGACAGCGATAATTTAAATAGCTCTATGAATTATCCGGCCTATGATTATGACCATGCTACTGTTTTGTCTGGCTTAAATGAAAATACTACTTATTATTACAAAATAGTTGCTTACAACCGCTCTGGCGAAAGAATAGAAACCTTTATCCAAAGCTTTAAAACTGGCGAACTAGTGGACACCATAACGCCTGAATTTTTGGAAGCTGATTTATTACAAGTGACTGCCAACGCCGCTTTGATTAGTTTTGAAAGCAATGAAAAAGTAAAAGCCACTGTCTATTACGGAAAAACCGAAGATAATTTGGACAAGAAAAAATCCAGTAGCTCTTATGCAACTTACAACACTATCAGTCTTGATAAACTGACTCCTTATGCCCGATATTATGTCCGAGTAGAAATACAAGATGAAGACGGTAATCAGCCAGCCAGCAGAAAATTATTTGAATTTAGAACTGGTGGTGATGTTCAAAACGGAAATAATTTTTCTATTTATGATATTCAACCACTTAATTTTGATATCCAATACATCTCCGACACCTCGGTAACTATCAAATGGAAAACTAGCTTAGTAGCTAAAAGTTATGTTCAATACGGGGAAAAATCCAAAAAATATAATAAGGAAAAAATTTATGCCAATAATGGCGAGTGGTCAAATACACATCAAGTAACAATCACTGGCCTAAAACAAAACACTACTTATTATTTTAAAATCACAGCCGAAAAAAGTCTTTACAACAAAACAGTCAGTAGCGCTGAATATTCTATCACTACCATGCCTACTCAACAGGCAGTCTTAGGCACAAAAATCAGCTCTAATGATTCCAGCGCTATAGACAGCGACCATGATGATTTGTCAGATTCCTATGAATTGTCTTTGGGTACTGATCCTAAGGACCCAGATACTGACAATGATGGCTACCGCGATGGTTTGGAAGTAAAAAACGGCTATGACCCCAAAGGACTAGGCAAATTAGTCAAATTGATTTACGGTCAGCCAAGAGCCTCGCTAAGCTATGAACAGGCCAAAGCCACTGAACTAAAAAATGCCTTAGACAAAGAATTGGGCAAATTCAGTGTTAGCCGAAATGACTGGTTCACAATGGTCAATGCTTATGTTTATGGTAATTATCCAGTAGAGTCTATTTCTCAATCTGTAAAATGGAGTGGCAAAACCGTCCATCCGAGCATTAACTGGCAATTATGGAAATCAGCTCCGGATTACAAAAACTATATTAATAAATAAATTATAAAAAAATCAGAGCGCTCTTGCACGAAGCTTGAGCGCTCTTCTTAACACATCCCCTAGGCCTTTATGGGGATGTCCTAGAGTGGTGTATAACCCTAATTGAAAGGAGGTGAAGGAGCAATGTCTTGGTGCTGAGTCCATTTTCCGAAACTAAGCCGTCCAGGAGTTAGCGAAGTTTCAGAAATCCCCGAAGAGAGCTCCAAGGCACTTATAAATTTATAACATTTTTCCTCTGCCGTCAATACACAAATAAAAAACATCTCGGACTAGGCCGAGATGTTTTTTATTTTCTAAGAAATCTTAGAAGAATTAAGCTTTGCTAACTTTAGTAGCGGCTGGACCTTTTGGGGTGTCAGATACTTCATAAGTAACTGCATCACCTTCGCGTAATTCCTCGAAGGTAACTCCAGACAATTCGTTGGCGTGAAAGAATAGGTCTTTGCCACCATCTTCTGGGGTGATAAAACCAAAATTCTTGTCAGTCAACTTTTTGATCATTCCTTGCATAATAAATGTAGAAATAAATACGAATTAAAGATAGTAACTTCGAAATTCGACTCTATTTCTACTCTTACTATACTTTGAGTAACTAATTATTACTCATCGGCATAATAGCATGAATAAGGAAAAATGTCAAGAATTATGAATACTCCGATGCTAAGCATTGGGGCTTGCTTATTTATTTACTAATATCCCACATGCCTCGTCCCGCCCTCCGTAGCTATGATATTATTATATTTCCAGCTGGTTAATCTTCGCTATCCTTCCCTAATGTCCAAGCATTGGGGCCTGACGCGAAGGAGGGTCAAGGTTTTGGTAAACAGGCTTTTATTAAACAAAAGGCACCTTCTTAGGTATTATAAATATTGACAATATTTTGAGAATACGATATGTTACTATATTAAATAACTTTGTTCATTCTGATCCATTGGTGTTGTACTCAAACAGGAGGAAAGGTCGTGGAATTCAAGAAATTAGTCAAAGAGTGTGGCTTCGGACTGGCTGTTATCCTGCAATGGCCAAAACCATCCCAAGATCAAAACTTCCTAGACACTACAACAATTTATCAGTGGGGAGAAGTCTACACTCAAGCGACCGTTAGTAGTGAAGTGGAAAATTTCGCTTATAAAGCCATGATTATACTGGGCAAAGACGACTTTCTTGTGTGGTGGAATGTGTGTCGTTTTAATCATTGTGAAAAACTGAATCTGTTGGCCTTGACGAAAATGTGTGACTACGCCAAGACCCTTGATCAGTGGTTCGAAATTTACAACAGAGCTCCTAAGGGTGTATTCAAAGAAATAGCCTTTGGACAGTTGCGCCGATTGGCTAACGAACCATGAGTAGCAACCTGCTGGCGATTAACACAAACTAGTCGCCAGTTTTCTTTTTAAAAAATATTAAGGTCCTAATAAATAAGCCTTTTATTAAACAAAAAACACTCCATAATAGAAGTAGTTTTCTGGTCGAAGACCACAAGCGAGCGTAGCGAGTCGAGTGATGACTCCCACCTCACTTCGCCTCTCAGGGCTTCGTGAAGCACAACAGGAAGTCGATACTCTATTTATGATATAGTTTTTTTTCCCCCCCCCCCCCCCTTACTTGGTGACC
>JAUYFP010000031.1 GCA_030690875.1 bacterium
AATGCCTTTGGATAAATTGGGCTTAAAACAAAGAAAATTATTGCAAAAAAAATTAAAACAAATAAAACTGGAAAAACTCTATGCCAGTGAATTGATTAGGAGTCAAGAAACCGCTGAACTTTATGCCAAGGAGTATAATAAAAAAATTTTTGTTGACAAAAGGTTGGATGAAATAGGCTGGAAAGATTGGTATAAAATCAGATATTTCAACATGTCCGATAAAACTAGAATGAAAAGAGTGAGTAAATACAAAAAAATGGACAAAGAACTTTACAAACTTCACCAAAGAGTAAGAAGGCTTTTGGCGGACATTTACAAAAAAAATAAAGGCAAAAGAATCGGCATCTTCTGCCACGGCAACTTAATCAGAGCTATGATAACTAGTATTTTGCATACTGATGTGATTGGCTTTTTATCAATAGAAATATACCAATCATCAGTCACTAAGCTAGTGATAGACAAAAACGGCTACATTAAAATAAATTATATCAATAATATCAGTCACTTGCCCAGTAAACCAAAGGAAGATTTATTTTTGGCCGCTCTAAATCAATAATTAAAATACCTCTCTCTCCTCCTCTTTCTGGATTTTTCATAAATTATTTTTCAACCTTCGAGGTTGATTTTTTAGCTGGCGAAAATTGCCAAAACAATAGCAACAACAAGCAAAGCGACTATTACCCAGAAAAATTTTGGTGGCTTCATATTTTTTTAATTATTTATTAATAAAAAACCAAACTAATGAAAATATTCCTAATAAAACTGCCATGAATAAAATAATAAATAAAAATCTTTTTTGTTTAAAATTAATAGTTTTTTTCTTTTGTTTTTTCTCCAGATTTTCATTAGGATCTTCGGAAATAGGACTTTTTTCAACTTGAAAACGATAAATAGATAAAATAGCCATTAACACTATAATGACCGCCACCAAAGTCATAATCGCCGACCATTGCTGATTGCTTTGCTCCATAATTATCTTGCTAAATTTAATTGCCAAATACTATAATTGAGCAGAGTGGCGAAACTGACCCAGAGAAAATACGGCACTAGAAGATAAGCGGCCCTTTTATCAATATTGCAAAAACTGAAAATTAAATAAACTATAAACAGCCAGAGAAAACTAATGTCCAATAATGCCAAGCCAATATTTTTTTGGCCAAAAAATATTACTGACCACAGAGTATTGAAAAAAAGATGCGCAATAAATAACCAAAAAGCCAATTTATTAGCTGGCTTATCAAGTCCTTTTTGCCAAACTAGATAAAGGGCTATGGCCATAAGCAAAAATAAAGTTGTCCAAACCGGAGCAAAAAGCCAGTTGGGCGGATTAAAACTCGGCTTAACTAGTTGGGCGTACCAGCTGTCTATAGCCGGCCGGGTAAAAAAAGAACCTATAATGCCAGTCAGCTGGCAAATGATAATCGCTACTGCTAATTTAAATAAGTTTTGTTTTTGCATATTCATATTATTTTATAATAACCATTCCGCAACTAATAAATATATAGTGACACTTAAAATATCCTGAATAATAGTGGCTACTGGCCCGCTGGCATTGGCTGGATCAGAATTTAATTTACTAAAAGCATAAGGTATAAATAAACCGGTAATTACGGAAGATAATATTGCCAGTAGCATTGCCAAAGCCAAAACAAAACCAATAAATAAATTATTATAAAAAACCCAAGAAATCAATAAAACCAAAAAACTAATAACCAATCCCATCGTTACAACCACCAACAGCTGACGAAAAAAATACAAAAAGAATTTAATTTTTGAATTAATAGCTAAATCCCTAACTACAAAAAAACCAATTTGTGTTCCTACGGCGCTGGCCATATAGACAATCAATGGTATAAAAGAAGCCAGAATGATATTTTCCGATAAGGTGTTTTCAAAAAAACCAATAATCTTGGCGGCTAGTATTCCCCCAAACAGCCCAATTAGCAACCATGGCAAGCGGTGTTTTAAAGATAAAAATAAAGACATTGATGTCACATCATCAATGTTTAATTTATGATGCCCAACACCAGCTAAATGCAAAATATCCTCCTGCGCTTCTCTATATAAAGTATCTAGAATCACATCACTTAAAACCGCTCCTAAAAATTTACCACTTGGATCAACTACCGGCACAGATTTAATGTTGTGGCGCAAAGATAGAAAAGCCACCCGCTCTTTATCAGTATGCGGGTGAACAACTACTAAATCCTTTATCATCACCTCGCCTACTTTTTTGCTTTTTGGCTGACGAAAAATTTCCTTAATGGACATGACGCCTAGCAATTTCCCCTGTTTGTTGACTACATAAACATAATCTATAGAGTCCAGTTTTTTTACATTTTCCAAAAGATAATTTTCCAGTGTGGTAATACTGCTCTCTGGGTCGCTCAAAGGCACTTTCGCAGTCATTAAACTACCAGCCATTTTTTTACTATAAACTATTGCTCCATTTTTTTCCATTTTTATTCTTAATGTCTATAATAATACTACATTTTGACTAAAAAATGAATTATTTAAAAAATAATTTTTTATATTTAGCTAAAATTAGCTTTTTGATTTCCAAGGGTTGCAAATTCAGCTTACTCAAATCAGCTAAATCATACCATTTAAATTCATATTTACCCGGGTATTTTGAATTTGGTGTTAGTTCCGGACCAGTGCCAGTACCTAATTTACCGCCAATAATATCAGCCAAATAAAAATACTCCATTTGGCCTTCTAATCCCGGCTTTTGGCAAGGCAAGTTGGTCAGCAAATCCCCTGCTTTGATGTCTAAACCCGTTTCTTCCTTTACTTCCCTAATTAGAGCTTGCTCTTCGCTTTCGCCCTTTTCTATCTGTCCACCTGGGCAGGCCCAATAAATTCTTTCATTGATAGTTCTCTTTACCAAAAGAATTTTGTTGCCGGAAATAATAATAGCTCTGGATCTAACTTGCTTCATGGCTCAATTTTCCCATTTTATTGACAAAAAATCAAGTTAAAGGGAAAATCGCCTACACATATCTATATCCTTGAATTTTTGCTAAAATTATAATAAAATAGACTAGCCACTTTATAGAGTATGGTGTAATTGCCTATTACTAGGGGGCCGTTAGCTCAGTTGGCTAGAGCGCTACATTCGCATTGTAGAGGTCGGGAGTTCGACTCTCCCACGGTCCACCAAAGACGATTTGTCGCCTCGTTCGGAGCTTCGCCCCTCGCTTCGGCGGGCAATTCGGCCAGATAATTCCATAGATTTTTGAAATAAACAGTCATTTTTTCCGCCAAAATTTGGTTCTTATTATTCGCAAACCAACAAAAACAATAAAACTAATACCTGACCAAACATGTAAATCTGTAATAAATGAATATTCTAACGATCCCCCTTTTATATAATTCATAAATAGAGGGATAGAAGTAATCGCAACGATAACAAAACTTAAAATACATAAAAATTTAATCGGTTTAGATGTTTTGTTGTTCATATTATTTTATTTAATTGTTATCTATTTTTCTTAACTTTATTCCTTTTATTATTTTGATAAAATTATATCCTTCTCAATTCGTCCATCACGTATATAAATCATTCTTTGCGCCATTTTTGCAAATTCTTCTTCGTGCGAAACCATGATAATTGTTTGTCCCTCTTGGTGTAACTGAAGGAGAGCTGACATTAAATCGTGAGATCTCGCGGTATCCAAACTTGCTGTTGGCTCATCAGCAAAAAGAATTTTTGGCTTTCTTACAATCGCTCGAATTACGCTCACGCGTTGCATCTCGCCCCCTGAAAGCTGACTCGGCAAGTGATCAATTTGCTTAAGCATGCCGAAAGAGGTAAATATTTTAATGGCCTCATGTTTTGCTTTTGCATAATTATCCCCAAGCATCAAGCTCGGTAGTAGGGTATTCTCCAACGCAGTAAATTCAGGAATGAGCGCGGAATCCTGAAATACAAAACCAAAATTTTTCAAACGAAAACGCGTCGCTTCAGCTTCTTTAAAATGCGATACATCAATTCCGTCAATAATAATTGATCCGCTTGTGGGTTTATCTAAGAGACTTATTTGATACAATAGGGTGGATTTGCCAGCTCCAGACGGTCCCATTATAGAAAGAAATTGACCCTCCGGCACCTCAAGATCAATGCTTTTTAAGACATTGGTGACAATATCACCTTTTATAAAATTTTTTACTATTGCTGTAACTTTAATCATAATTATTAATTTTTATCTTCCTAAAATAGCGTCAAGCGTATTTTGCCGAATAATAAGCCAGGCGGGAATGAATGCTGAAATAATCGACGATATAAATAACACCACAACGCGTATTGAGACATATAGCGATGTGAGAAGTAATTGCCCATCCGCCATTGGCAAAGAGATAGGATTTTTCATAAAATATGGCTGTAAAAAAACAAAAAGCGCAATCAGGCCAAGAATCACACCAACCGCTACATAAAAAATGATTTGAAAAACATAAGACAAAATAAGCGTTGGCGCAGAAATTCCTTGTGCTTTTAAAATGCCAAGATACCTTCGGCGACTCGATGCATTGACATATATAATGACAAAAATAGTTATGACGCCGACTAGCAGAGCCGTGACGCTAACGATATTTCCAATTAACCTAAAAGCTTTTTTAAGATCGCCGACTGCCGAAGGTATTGCTTCGTCGGATGATTTTATATCATTCCTATCTCCTCTTGAAATACCCCTCAATTCTTTAATAAGTGATGTGGAGCTTATATCACCGCCTGTGACAACCGCAATTTCCGAATAATCATTTCCTTGCTTTGAAAGTAATTGGCGCAGTATTTTTTGATTTATGAAAGCTCTTTGATCAACTGTTGACGATTTAGAGTTTAAAATGCCAATAACGGTAAATTCGTATAAATTATTGTTTGAAAAACGAATACGAACCTTATCCCCAATTAACACGTGTCCCAATGATGCCTCACTACCCGTCTTACTTGATATATATCCATCTACCAGAGACGATCCTAACACAATAGAATCCCAATTTTCATCAAGAAATGACCCGGCAATAACGCGCTGGTCTATGTTGGTAACTCGTGTTTCAAGAATAGGTTCAAGCCCAGCTATTACCGCGCTTACTCTCGATGGATTTTTTCCACCAGTTACATTTTTATACTCATATTCTATACTCACCCCGCTTGTTAGTCTTGGGGAATAGTGGACATTAGGAACCCCATTGAGAAGGGAAAAAATATCACCCGTGTTTTGGATGTAGTTGTATTCTTTCGCCGGTTCAATAAATATATCGCCGGTAAGCGAATCTTTCACTTTAACGCCAACATCTTCGGTAATACCAACGAGAAGCCCTCCCACCACTATGAGATTAAGAAAAGTTAACAGTAAAATAAAAACTGTGACGAATTTTACTGTTAAAGAACCACGCTGAATACTCTTAGACGCAATAAAAAATGCAGTGCGTATAATAAGTCTTAAATTGTTTGATTGTATAGGCATATACATCGTATCTTTATATTATTTTCATTTTATTTTTTTATCTCTAAAATATTTTTCATAAATACTAATCACTTTATCCATTATCTTTTTTCTTTCTATAATCATTTCTAGCCATGTTTTCAAAAGTCTTGCTCCTTGTCTAGTCACGCGGTAAATTCTTTTATCAGGTGCCCCCTTATTTTTTTCCCATTTAGAAATTAAAAGATTATTTTTCTCCATCCGTCGTAGCAGAGTATACGCTGTCCCATATTTGATTTGGTGCCTGCCTTCAGATAAGTCCTTGATTAATTTAACCACCTTATATCCATAAGAGGGTTTTTCATAAAGCACTCTCAAAATTAAAAATTGTACCCAGCTTCTTTCTGGATACCCTCTGCTACACCCGCAATCAATTTCCTTTTTTCCATTCATATATAACAATGTTATATATTAGATTGCTTTTTGTCAATAGATATGTTATGAATATGATGATATATCATCATTTATAATAAGGTGAAATACATCTGGAGTTATGTTAAACGGAAAATGAGAAAACATGATGGAATACCTAAAAAAAATCATTTTTACCTGAAAAAAGCAGAATTTAGATTCAATAATCGCAACAATAATTTAATTAACACATTAACCAAAATTGTCCTTAAGAGTTAGAATCTTCTGGGCAAGACCATAAATTTTAATACTATGGAAAAATTCACACCAGAAAAAGAAATATCCGTAAAACAAGGGGAAATCCATCCAGAGGGTCAAGAGCTCCGTCGAGAGCCCTTGCCTGAATTAGAGTTGACCGAATTACTTAAATCTGAAAAACCAATTAATACAAAAGAAGGTCAGAAATTAGAGATAGAAGTTCTTCGTCCTTGGAATAACTACACAATCGTTACTCTTGATGGTTCAGATGAAATTCAGATTTTTGATGAAGATGCTTATGTTATTCCGGAATTCAAGAAACCTTTGAACAGTAAAAAAGTGACTGTAAACTGGAATAGCCCTGAGGTAAGAAATAAGCTTGGCCAACAACACCACTATATTGGCGACGACACTAGATCATCTAATGACACTATAAATATATCTCAGGTGCCTTTGGAGTTAAGGGGTTTCGCCAAAGCTGTTTTAGCTACTAAAAATACTGATGAATTTCCACTAAGAGAAGAGCCAAAGAAAGAATCCACTGCGTCAAATGTCATCATTTTAGATAAATATATCATACTAACAACAAAGGACGGTGGATATTTTGCCTACGTTACTCGAAATGAAAATGGTATTGTTCTTGCTCCGCAAAACTGGCAGAGAGTTGACTATACAAAACCAATACCCCCGGAACTTAATAAATATGCGGAGATAATCTTGAGAGAGAACGAGGGGTATCAACAGATTAATGAAAAATATTCCGCACTTGTTACTGACGTCGGTATAAATATTGTAAAAAATGAAGAGACTATGGGTGCGCCATTGTTTTCTGACAACGTTCCGTCTATAGAAAAAAATATTACAATTGATCCAACAAATCCTAATATTATTTACTACTGTCAGAGTAGCAATCCTCGAAGTATTAGACGAATTGACCTCAGCGCAGAACCGAATACTTGGGGAGCGATCTCGGCCGAACTCCCACAAAAATACGAGAGTATTAACAATCTCCAACTCGATCCCTCTGGCAACTTCTTCTTATTTTACTCTAAAGAGGACTTAGTGATGGTTACCAAAGACGGTCTAGAAGAAGTGAAAAGAGTTCCTAAGCTATCTCAGGTAAATTTCGATGCCACAGGAAGAATACGCGCGGTAGATAAGGATGGGCACCTTGTTATTTACGAACCTAATTTCGATGAATTAGCTCAAGAGATGGATAAGCAGAGGGTAGCAAAACTAGCCCAAGGTATAAAAATTGTCGACATATTCGAATTGGAAGCTTCCAAAAAAGCATTAGGTCAAAAAGGCGGAGAAGGACTTGAGTATCTAGAACCGCTTCGAACTCAATACGAACAGCAGTTTACCGAGGTACTGGCAAAAATAACTACTCCAGAAGGAGCTCAACAGCTTAGGAAAGGTTTCAATAAATTAGCTGAAGCATTAAAGCAACAAGGGCTCAAACCAAATGAAGTCACATTTATTATTTCCGGACTTGAAGGGCCTATAGAAGCAAAAGAGAAAGAATTCGCTATCAAGAGTACCCAAGAAGCACTTGTTTCTGTACGAGCAAAACTTGCGAGCGGACTTTCTATCTCCTCTGTGTCAGAAGCGCGCGCTGAAATGGAAAAAATTAGAGCTACAGAAGCATTGTTAGAGGGAGATTTACGTCAAGAAGTACATGAGATCGCGTTAGAGCTTGAACAAAGATCCCTAGAACTTTTCCGACAACGTGGTGGTGAAATCATTAAGGATATTCATGGCCTAATTGAAAGAACCAAGACAGATCTTGAGGGCTTTACTAGCAAGTCGCAAATGGATGACTGGCTTGAATTTCGTTACCCGCAACTTAAATCAAGATTGGGTTCTTTGGCTAAAGATGTTCCCCTTGAAGCAGATGAGGCTTATAAAGCTATTGTTGCGGCACGGACAAATCTACAAGCCATTGCTTCAGCGTTTGAGGATAAATTCAAAAGAGAGTATGCCAAAGTGAGAGAGAAGGCTTCGGAGCGCATAGGGGCAACGGTGGATATCTTGGCGCAAGATGTTGACGGACTAATTGAGCGTCTGCGAACTAAAGGTTTTACCAGTCGAACTGCGGCAGAACAATATTTGTCTTCAAGCGACGCTAAAAAAACGCTGGAAACTGAAATTGCTGGACTAGCTGGAGACAATCCTGATGTAGCAAAAGAGTTAGAAAGAGGTTTGAAAGTAAGAATCTCTAACACACTAACGGAAATAGAGCGTGGATCACTTACTCGAGTCGCTGAAACCGGCCAGCAAATGGTTATGTTTGGTGAGACAGCTTTTCCTAAATGGGAAGCTAAAGTTAAAGAAAAAATGGAGTACAAGGTTGATCTAACGTTTGAAGAGGATGCAAAAACACATGGACCTGGCGTAAAGGCTGGAGATATTCTTGGAGATGTTTCGATCTCTATTCAGACCTCTACGGGAAAGGTAGAAAAGGTTCGGCTTTATGAAGGATGGCAAGATGAAAACGAATGGCGTCTTGGTCTTTTGACTTATCGCGGAGAATCCATCCCTCCTTCTTACCTAACCGCCAAAGAATTTAAGGACATTAGAAAAGAATATGGAGATTGGGCACAGGGAGAAAAATCCAATCTCAGGAGAGAACTGCAAGAAAAGAGAGACACATTAAAAGAAGTTTATTCGAGACGACAAAAAGTCGGAGAAAGAACTCCAGATATAGATAGTGTGTGGCAAGAAGAATACAAAACAAAATTACAGGAGTACGCTACATTTGCCACCGAAAATCACATCTCCCTGTTAAGACGTATTGATCAAATCAAGTCGGAGCCGGAAATTGAATATACAAATGGTAAAGGATTTATACCCGAGTGGCAAAGCCATTGGGTTATGGATCGACAAACCGAGACTGATTTGGAAGAAATGGCGAAAGCATTAAAGATGCAACTGGATTTACAGGAAGGCTTGGTCAACTTAAAAGGACACGCCGGTACTGGTAAAGATGTGCGTATAAAAATGTTTAGCTCGCTCACTAATCGTCCTTACTTTGGAATCGATGGCACGAAGTGGACTACCGAGTTCGAGCTGTCAGAAGATGTCATGTTGGAATCTAAGGACGGTGCCTCTCAGACGGTGAAAGTGCCTTCGGCAGTATTGAATGGTATTACTACTCCCGGAGCAATTGTTTACTTCAATGAATTCAATGCGATGCCCGAACAAGCGCAAATTTTCCTACATGCTCTTATGGATGAGAAACGTTCGTTAACACTCAAAACAAGTTCCGGTAAAACTATTCGTGCATTGCCGAATGTCCTACTGGTCGGTTCTATGAACCCAAACTACCCCGGAACATTTGATCCGCAATTTGCTACTCGAAGTCGCATGGTCTCATTGGAAATCGGTTACCCACCGCTTACACGCAAGGCTGATGCAGGAGATCGAAACCCTAATGCACCTTACGATGCTTCTGAAGCGTTGCGCATAGCTCGAGGCGTTGATTCTCTAGCCAATCTAACATACGAGGCCAGCCTTGAACGCAATGAGTATGTGAAAATGTGGGATAAATATATCAACGGTATAGACAATGGCGCACCAGAGCCGACAGGAACGCAAAAATTCGATATAGATGTTTCCCTCGCTCTTGTACAGTTTGCCAATAACCTCCGAGAGAGCTTCATTAAAATCTTTGAGAAAAGTCATGAGGCACGAAATACCTTACCTGTTTCTCAACCGATCACTGGTCGAGAACTTCGTCGCGCGGCTTATGCTCTTAGTAAAATGACCCCGGAAGAAAAAGCAACTGCAAATCCAGAAGGTGTGGCCCGAAACCTCCTTAATAAATATTTCTTAACTCACATCGACAAAAAGGAAGATCAGGACAAAATTCGCACAGCAATGAGCACATGGACTTCTAAGAAACGTGTAAGAGCATAAACTTATGGAACGTCCCAGCGAATTTAATGAGTCGCCTCCGCAAGAAAAAGCAAAACTATCAAAGCTCACTCGTGAGATGCTTTTTCTGGCTGAACAAGCTACTGAAGGCAGATTAAAGGTTCTCCCCGGTAAAGAGTGGTCTTTGCATCATCCGGCGGGTCAAGCCACTCGAGCGGAAAAACTTCAGGGTTTACTGGATGGTAGATATACTGCCAAAGAAGTTGCCCATGATATTACACCCGACGCGCTTTTTTATAATGCTGAGGACATTGAAAAAGAAGGTTTAGAAAAAGTTAGTGGACGTATACGAGACCTTTCTGCATTCATTACGCATTATGACTATCCTAGATTCGCTCAATTCGTAGAAGGCATGCGTGGTCATGATATTCCTCTAGACGATCTGGACAACCTTTATAGCGATGTTACTCAAGCAAGAGTTCAAAAAAAAGTAATGGATTCTTATGGACATACAGGCCGAAAACAAATGGAGGAAGCTCTGCGGACTGAAGCAAGCAGTACGATTGAAAGTATCAGCAATCTCCCTCGATCCCAAAAAGTGCTCAAAGCACTCAAAGTTAACTGGCTAAGTGAAGACTTGGGTCTTGTTGGGATGGAAGAACGGGATCGTGTTATCTCTGAACTTTCAGGAGACGAACGTAAACTTTTTGAAGACCTTCAGCCCTCATACCGAGACTACATACAGAGGGGAGACGAGAGTGGGTACAAAAAACTAACAGATACGGTACGGGAGGGTTTGCCGAAAATTCAAAAAGAGGCCAAAAGCGGTGAGCCGAGTGAAAGTATGCAGGAACTTGAAAAAGAGCTTGAGCAATACAAAGAACAGGCTGTCCCTCCGGGCTCTCCAGAAGATCCTGCCATTCCTCCTGAAGATCGAGATGAATATCACACTCCACCACCAGCACCGGGTGAGTCAAAAGAAAAGATGCAAGTCAGACCTATCTTTGAAATTGATCCTGCGCTTGGTGGATATTATGCGAGTGGCAGAAAAAGTTATTACGATATTGAATCAAAAACGTGGAGCAAGAAAAAACAGCTTTCCCCATATAATATTTCTATTACTGGTAAAGATCGTTCCACAATTTCAGGAACCTTGGATAATGGGGTCAAATCTCTTCCGCTCCCAAACGGTTATGCATTGGATGTATCTTCTTTGAAAGCCGAGGGAGCTAACGTGGAAATCAGGCGTGATCAAAATGGATGTTTTTATCTTGAGGTTAGTGGGACCGGAGCATTTTCAATAGATTTCCTATCTGAGCAGAATCCTTTTCCTGGAGCAACAATTCCGGAAGATATGTCACCCCTCCATCGGGGATCATTTTCATCAAAGACAGAAGCAACCCTCTCAAAACTTATAGGATCACCCATACAAAAAGCTGAACAGACACGGCAATACATTTTAGCCAATCATTTTTATCCCGGAGGCGGAGATCTACAAAAAGCCCAAGCGTTACAGTATAAGTTGCGAAGTGAGTCCACCGGCGATAACTACCTCCAAAATATTGATCAATCGGAATATTTGGAATGTTACTCTGCCAACACTAAATTTATTGCCATGATGCGTAAAGCAGGTATCCCGGCGCGTCTTGTAATAGGACATAAAGTTGAGGGGGCAAAGGATGGCAAATCAGCTATTACTCAAAGCACTGGCCACGCCTGGTCGGAAATTTGGGACGGAAAAGCATGGAGGCGTTTTGATGCTACTCCTAATCCAAAGCCCGAGGATCAGAAAAAATCCGCCGAAGACGATAAAAAATCAGACAAAGAATCTGCAGAGGAAGCGCAGGACGGAGGCATTGATAAACCACAGGAGAAGGGAGACAAAGATGGTCAAAAAGGAGAGAGCCAACAACAAGGCAAAAAACAAGGACAACAGCAAGGATCGGAACAATCCTCGGAGTCTGGAAATCCCTTAGACCAAATGTCTGATGCCTCTGATGGCGAGATGCAAAAGTCTGAATCACAACTCCAAGAAGCGAAAGAGCAAATGGAGAAAATGGAGCAACAAAAACAGCAACTCAATGACAAAGTGCAAAATGCAGAAAAATTCAAAGAGCTTTCCGAACTTCAAAAAGAAGTAGAAGAGAGCGAACTTTTTGACGACTTAAAAAAGGAACTTCAGGACAAGTTGGACGCAAAAGAAGATCAGATGAAGGACAAAATAAAAGATGAGCTTGATAAAATGGTTGAAGATGGCTTCATGGATGAAAAAAAGCGAGACGAAATTTTACAGGAGCTCGAACAAAAAAAGCTGGAAGAACTTGATCGAGTTCAAAAAGAAGTTGAGCAGGAAAATAGACTTTATAACGAGTACGAAGATATCCGGGAGGAGCTTGCGCCCTTAGTCGATAAATGGTTTAAGTATTTTGCCGAACGGCTACCACGACAAGAAGAAGTCGGTTTTGATCAGGATTCATTAACTCGACAAGGAACATTTAATCGACGAGCTGTAATGAAAACCAGAAACTTACTTTTTGGGACAGTAAAAAATCCTCGGGAAATTCATCCTTCGATCAAACCTCGATTTATGGCTTCCATTTTGGTGGACGTGTCTGGTTCTATGGCAGGAGAAAAATTACAAAGCGCTCAAAAGCTTCTCATATTTTACTCTGAATTATTCAGTCGTATTTCTCAGGAGTTTGGTTACATTAAATTTTCTATAGATACTTTTTCTGATTCGGTAACTGAAATAAAGGGGTTCAAACAAGATTACGACTCACCACAGAGATATGATTTTGAAGATGGGACACAGTCAACTGTGAAAGTCCGGTTAATGCAAAGACTCGCTACTCAAGGTGGTACGAATATGCTCGATGGTATCAAAAAAGCGGCGAGCGAGTTAAACAAACAAGTTGAAGAATATCCCGATTATGCCTCTGCGTTTTATTTTGTTGGTGACGGTGGTGATACTCATGGCAATGCGGCGAACATAACCAGATTCTTACAGGTAAATGAATCAGAGCGTGGATTCGGTGAGCATATGTATTCCGCTATCCTACTTGGTAACGAATCCCAGCGTAAAGAGTTGGCGGAAATCTTTGGAGATGAGCACACTAATGTTGCGCCTGACTTTGATGAGCTTATAGAAAAAAGCATGGATAAATTTGACGAAGATTTGAAAGAGTATCTGAAGACAAAAACTCAATAGAAGTTCCTAGTTGCTTCCCACTGCCCGTCCGACAGGCAAATTAGTTAAGATTTCGTTCAAAATAAGTTCAGGCCGAAGTGGTGAAATTGGTATACACGCATGGTTCAGAGCCATGTAGTCGCAAGGCTGTGGAGGTTCAAATCCTCTCTTCGGCACCATTTAAATCAAATAAACAATAAAATGTCACAACTAATAATCAATCGCAATGAAAATCTCTACGGACCAGCGCCAAAAGTTTTAGAAACAATCCATAATTTTGACGCGATTAATGTTTCCCGCTACCAAGAGGGCTATTATAATTCTCCTTTGGCCAAAAAAATATCTGCTCAATTTGCCATACCCGAAGAGCAGGTAATTATTTTCTACGGACTGGAAGATTTTTTTAGAAATCTATTTTCCGGACTGGATAAAAAACAGGACTCCATTTTGGTCAATCAGTGGCACTTTGCTTATTTCAAAAAATACGCTGATTTTTTGCAGATAAAATTTTTGGAGTTTAAGCTAATTGAAAATGAAACTGACTTTTCTTTTGATATTGATGACTGCCTAAAAATATATAATGAGCAAAAACCCAAAATATTAATACTCACTTCGCCGAATAATCCTACTGGCAATGTTCTACCCTTTGCCGAGCTGGAAAAAGTACTCAATAATATTTCCCTAGACACTTTGTTTATTTTGGATGAAGCTTATTTTGGCTATGAGCAAAATTATCAGCTAGAAAAATATCTAGCGCTACTGGCAAAATACCCCAATCTGATGCTGGTGAGAACTTTCTCCAAATACTACGCTTTGGCCGGACTGCGCATTGGTTTTGCCCTAGCTGGCAAAAAAGCCAAAGAAATGATAAATTACCAGCACCGTTATCTGGGTTTTAGCACTATTTTAGAAAATATTGCCTTAGCGGCCTTAGATTCTGAAAGTTATTATGAGGAAATAGCGCAAAAAATTATCAAAGAAAGAGACTGGTTTATAAATCAAGTAAGAACGCTCAAAAATTTTAAAATTTTTAATTCTCAGACCAATTTTGTTTTGCTCAGAGTAAACGAAAAAATAATTGATAAATTAAAAGAGCAAATAGCCAAAGAGGAATTTGTTATTGCCCTATTTTTAAAAGATAATATGATGCGAGTTTCCAGTGGCTTGCCCGAACACAATCAAAAATTCCTTGCCCTGTTAAAAAATATTGATAATTTATAAATATATACTAGGAGGAGTGCCAGAGTCCCCGTACAATTCGCCCTCGAAAATCTCGGGCTCATTTACGGGGCATGGGTTGAATTTTTTATACAAGGTGGGGTGGCTGAGCGGTTGAAAGCGCTGGTCTCGAAAACCGGTAGTCGTGTCAAAACGGCTCGTGGGTTCAAATCCCACCCCCACCGCCAAATTTAATAAACTAAGTGAGAATCTTCACCCCGTAAGTTGAGCGTAGCGAAACTTTACGGGGCTTCCTCCTCCGCCAAAAATAATTAGAAGAAAAACGATTATGCACTATGTTTATATTTTATTAAGTCTTAAGGATAAAAAATTTTATATTGGCTATTCTGCTGATCTTAAACGCAGGATAATTGAACATAAAAATGGAAAAGTCACGTCAACCAAATTTCGCAGACCGCTAAAATTAATCTGCTATGAAGCCTATTGTTTCAAACAAGAAGCTCAAACTAGAGAAAAATTTTTAAAAAGTAGTGACGGCAAAAAAGATTTAAGAAAAAGACTAACTGTGAGTTTATACTCGTAGGGTTCGCCCCGCATACGCGGGGCGCTCGGCGCATGCCGAGCGAATCCTGCTCCTTCCGCCAGATGTCCAAGTTTGAACCACGATAAAATAATGGGTTTCTACGATTGAAAAGCCGGCATTAAATAAGATGCCGGTTTTTCTTAATCCTTATCAATACTAAAAAAAACTGATATAATAAAGCTATGAATAGAAACCAAAAACATCTAAATTATATAGACACGGTAAATCTCGGCTCTTACTATACGTCGGAGATTATTGTTGATTTAGCTTATTCTATTTTACAAAAAAATGTTCTAGATATTAAAGACTTTACAATTTTAGATTCATCTTGCGGTTACGGTTCATTTTTAACAAAAAAAAATATTGCGAAAAGATTGATTGGTGCTGATATTGATGAAAAAGCTATCTCTGAAGCAAAAAAAAGAATTGATAATGTGGATTTTATCTACCAAAATTCACTTGCAAATGTTTTTCGGAAAAACCTGGCGATTGAAGATAATGAAAAACTTATAGCCGTAGGTAATCCGCCATATAACGATACAACTTCTATAATCCGCAATTCTATAAAAGATGCTTCTGCTCAACATAAAATTGATTCTGATATTAAAACCAGAGATTTAGGAATGTCTTTTTTGCTTTCTTACAATAAGCTTCAAACGGATTATGTTTGCGTTTTGCACCCACTGTCTTACCTAATAAAGAAAACAAATTTTGCCTTGCTCTCAAAATTTACCGAAAACTATAAATTAATTGACGGAATAATAATAAGCAGTCATGAATTTTCTGACACCTCTCGCGGAATGGCCTTTCCCATCTTAATAGCTCTTTATAAAAGAGATCAGAATGGGATGACTTATAATTACATTCAAGATTATCAATTTAAAGTAAAAGATGATAGCCTTTTTCGTTTAAAAGATTTTGACACTATAGTTAATTATGTTCAAAAATATCCAAATAAAAAATATTTAAATAAAAATGATAAACCAGTAGCAAAATTTTGGACTTTAAGGGATATAAATGCGCTTAAGCGTAATCGTACTTTTATCAATTCTGATACTTATAACACCGTTTACATATTAATGGAGAAGCTTCCATATTATTGTTATATTGATGTTTTCAAACAATATGCAGATAAAATGCCGTATTTTATTGGAAACTGCGATGTGATAATTGATAATAAAAAATTTAATGAGATAAAAGAATGTTTTATTTCCCAGAGTGTTCACACAAATCCCATTTTAAAAAATAAATTTAAATTTAGAGAAATTCCTAATGCTAAACTAAAAATAGAAAATTATTTCAAAGAATTATTAGGGAGTAAATTAGGTGAAAAATATGCCAAAAATTTTGATTAAAGAACAGGAACATAAAATTAAAGTACCGATATCATTAACTGCTGTTAGCGGAAAAATTCGTGTTAAAAATCGCTCGATTGTGAATGAATATGGAACACCGGTTGCAGTTAAGCGAGATGGGTTTGCTTTAAATAATTATGTTGAATGGCAGATCGGTTACGATGTTGTTAAAAAAGAAGTTGAAAAACTCGCAGAATCATCGTTACCAGAGACTGAATTCACTGGTGCAAACGGCAAAACCAAAGCGCTTTATGAATTATCAGAATATATTTGGTATTTTTATAAATGGACTATAATATCCAGAGAAAAATTAGAGGGTATTATTCATTATCTTAATTCAATACCAAGTAATGACTTGATTGATAATAATTCTGGACTGCAAATTGACCGTAGTCACCCGATAGCAAAAAATATAAATGGATTTGATTTTGAATATACCCAGGTTAAGTACCCTCTTTTAATTCACAAATTTAATGGATACGAAATAGTTACCGAAATAAAAATTACCGAAAAACAATACGCAGTCGGCACGCAACCAATGCTATATTTATGTTTTCCAATCACAGAATTAAAAGCGAGAACCAATTTAATTGGACGAACCGCCGAAACAAAAGAAATCGCCCAGTTTGAAATTACGGAAAGCAACATCAAAGTATTCTTAGAAATGCTAAAAATGTTTGGTACTCTATCTAATAGTCATAAGCATGATATCTTGCAAATTATAAATGCAATCTTGGCATAATCTAGACCCCTTTAACTGAATAATCCACCCCGTTTTTACCTTTGTCAGACTTAGGCCTCGGTGTCTCAAATTATTCCGAATGAACCTTGTAGATGCTCTTAAGTCGAGTATACTTTTATTAATATTCTTGAATTTTAGTCACTTTTTCGGTTCAAACTTCTAGACATCACCACCGCCAAATTTAATAAAAAAATTAGCAATAAAATTTTAAATTATTACCATGATCCAATTAAGTGAACAATCATTTAAAAAATTATTCATTACCCTAACCATATATTTAAGTTCCCTTTTTGCGACCAATACTCTGGGGCTTAAAATAATGCCCTTTTTATTCGGCTCACATTTGTCAGCGGCGGTATTTTCTTTCCCTATTGTATTTTTGACTACCGATGTTGTTGGTGAAGTATATGGTAAGCGTATAGCTAAATTGTTTGTGCTGGCCGGATTCATTAGCACAGCGCTTTTTATCGCCTATTCTTTTTTGTCCTTAGCTATGCCTTGGTCAGCTGAGGGTGAGTGGGTAAGACAGGGCTACAATCAGGTTTTCGGCATTTCCATACGCATTGCCATTGCCTCGCTGGTCGCTTTTCTTATTGCCGAATACCAAGATGTTTTTTCCTTTTTCTTTTTTCGGGAAAAACTAAAAATAAAATTCTTCTGGTTGCGTTCGCTTCTATCAAACCTCTGGTCGCAACTCCTTGATTCCAGCATATTCATGGTTATTGCTTTTGCGGGAATTTATTCAAATTCCACCTTGATAAGTATTACCATTTCTTGGTGGCTTTACAAAGTAGCCATGGGCGCGCTTTACACTCCTTTGTCCTACATTGGCATTTATTTACTACGCGGAAAAAATAAAGAGCAAGCACCAATTGAGGCAAAAAGCTAAAAACTTTCCCTTATTTTTATTTTCCTATATAATATAAATGTAAATCCCCCGTCACTCACACCCCAACTTTTTCCCAAGCATGGAGGCAAAATCGAGGAGAAGAACTGCTTCGTACTCAATGCTCGCCAGCCATTGCGCCTAGTGGATTTCGACCGCCCACCTAAGGAGGATCAAGCGTTCCCTTGCGCTTTTGTTCAGGGCAAAAGCATTCAGTATCCAGCCGGCACTTACAAATTGGTCAGGATCCCCAATCCCGGAGATCGCAACATCTTTCCTATTGACCTTCTGGTCATCAAGGAAGAGCTGGACCAAGGCCGTATCATTGGCATGTCTGTGACCAGCTGGCGTTCACTCGCCACTCAATGCGACTGTCCTGAATTGAGCGCTTTCATCGCCTCTCTCAACATCATCAGACTTCCCCTACTTGATGAATCTGACGACGAGGACCAAGCAGAAAATGGCGATGTCAGCCAAGCTGTCGTCGCTTCCTAGGACAGACCGCCCGGGCTCTAATGACGGGCGGTTTTTTTTATGCACAGCCCTACCCCTTTGGCTCATCTTGACCAATATTTTGCGCCAAGTATCTTCATTTTTTTAGCTCACACATATCACGCTATTTTGATCCGCTCCGCCAGCTGGCGGATGACGAACTAAAATACTTTGGATTATATGGACGCTGGATTCGGTAGCAAAAAACCGCCTGGCCTGACCTCTCAACCCTGAGTTCGAGGCCGAAGGGGCAAGGTCGAAGGCTAGTCGTCTGCAGATTAGCCTAATTCCAAAATAATTTTAGCATAAAAGAAAAAGCTCCGCACCCACATGAGGTGAACACGGAGCTCCGAGAAACGCAGTCCAAGGGCTAAGGTCTAAGGATCTAAGGAAGATCCAAGGCCTCAAAGTCCAGAGGACTGTTACTTGCGACAGGCGAAGACGAACCGGTGGCCAGCACTGCAGAAGCCGCCGGGACTGGCATAGCTGGCACTGAGCCACAGACCACTGCCAAGGCGTTCGACAGCGAAGGTGTTGAGGTCGCCGTCCGAATCGCGAATGGCTTCCATGGCCAAGTAGAGTACTTCGCCCTTGGGCTGATCCTTGTACTGCAGACGCAGTTGCGGACCATGCTCGGGCTGACAAAGATCATGTCCGAGTTCCACACCACGCTTGCAGACGTCCGAGTAGGAAGCTCCGCCCTCGAAGCCAAGCTCGGCTACGGTCAGGGTAACGAGATCCACTTCGATCAGCTTACTCGAAACCTTGAAGGCCGACTGGTTCAGCAGATCGCTGGCCCAGTCACCGAGCTTCATGCCAGACTTCTTCAGAGCCTGACGGAAGTCGTCGGCGGACTTGAGTCCGGTGCCGAGCTTGATGGTCTTGAAGATGGCGAAGGCCTTCCTCAAAATTTCCTGCAACCCCTTGGGGTTGTCGATGTGGCGTTGCATGGCCTCACCCGACATTTCGGGCAGATTCTGGCAAACCACAGCGGCAAACTGGAGAACTTGCTTGATTGACATGGCGCTTTTTCCTTTTGGTTTTCGCCTTTTGCTATCTGACAACCAGGAATTGGTAGTCATAGCCAGAAATAACCGATTTCTGTAATTTTGAATATTTTTCAGAATCTCCAGCTAGACCCTGAAACAAGTTCAGGGTGACCTTCAGTCACTTTTGGCTATAACCACTTCGTTTTTCCGCCAAAGACGGACATA
>JAUYFP010000036.1 GCA_030690875.1 bacterium
AGTCAAAATAAGCCAAAAACTATATATTTTACCTAATATTAGCATAAATATATTTAGGTATTGTCTAAATGTTTGACAGAATGTAGTATATATGCTATACTATTACATTAACGAGTACCTTAATAACACTTGCGTTATGTCCGTCTTTGGCGGAAAAACGAAGTGGTTATAGCCAAAAGTGACTGAAGGTCACCCTGAACTTGTTTCAGGGTCTAGCTGGAGATTCTGAAAAAAATTCAAAATTACAGAAATCGGTTATTTCTGGCTATGACTACCAATTCCTGGTTGTCAGATAGCAAAAGGCGAAAACCAAAAGGAAAAACCGCCATGTTGAACAAGCAGACTGCCAAGCTGATCGCTGTGATCGCTCAGAACCTGCCAGAGATGTCGGACGAAGCCATGCAACGGCACATCGATGACCCCAAGGGCGTGCAGAACATTCTGCACAAGGCCTTCTTGGCCTTCCCGATCATCATGGCCGTGAATCTCGGCACCGGCCTCAAGTCCGCCGACGGCTTTCGTTATGATCTGAAGAGGTTCGGTCGGAAGTTTGGCGACTGGGCCAGCAATATGATGGATCAGTCCACCTTCAAGGTGGCCAGTCAGCTGACCGAACTGAGCATCATCGCTCTGACCGTGGCCGAGCTCGGCTTCAAGGATGGCGCGCGCTACGCTGACATCTGCCAGCGTGGCGTGAGCTTGGGTTACGGTCTCTGTCCGCCCGAACTCGGACCCCAGCTTCGTATCCAGTATCAGAACCAGCCCAAGGGTCAAGTGCTCCGGCTGGCCATGAAACCTATTCGCCTTTCGGGCGGCGGCCTCCTCACCTTCGCTGTCGAGCACTGTGGCGATGGTTTGTGGCTCAGTGCCTACTATGCCAGTCCCGTCCACTTCTACTGTGCTGACTCCCGGTTCGTCTTCGCCTGTCGCAAGTAACAGTCCTTTGGACTTTGAGGCCTTGGATCTCCTTAGATCCTTAGACCTTAGTCCTTCGGACTGTGTATCGGAGCTCCGTATCTACATTCGTGTGGGTGCGGAGCTTCTTTTTTCAAAACCAACCTTCGAGGTTAACCTCGAAGGTTGGTTTTTTATTTAAAGACATTTTGTGCCTGTTTTTTCCAGCCACCCAGCATTTTACCCACTTCATTTATGGCCGTCGAAAGCAAGGCATATTTTTTATTATCTATTGCTTTTAATTCCCAAGCTATTTTCAAAAAATATTTTAAGGCATTAAGCCGGAGTTGAGAATATAGTAGGATTATTTGATTAAGTAAATATTTATTTAGCTCTATTTCTCCTGGCGGAACCAGATATCCGGTGTTGGGCGATGCCACGACTAAAGTATATAACAAAAAAAGCTTAGAAAAAATCTAATTTTTTTATATTACTAGAATATTATTTTACCTTAAAAGCAGTCGTGATTTCGTCTAGCATCTAATGGTTTTTAGAATCACACCCTGCCCTGTAGGCGACTCTGTTTTATAGGAGCGTTTATGCTGGGTCAAAAATAAAAAAAGAGGGGGTTAGCTGACGCCGCACCCCCTATCAACATCGGAGTCCTAGGGCACTTGAATGCCCATAGATTCCAGTTCGCCTGCATGGTCCTCGATGTAGCCGAAGACCATAAGCAGAATTTTCCAGAACCCACTCATGGTTCTACCCCTTTCTTGCCTCTAGCTTTCTAAAACACAAAATTAGATCTGAGTTTACTATGATTTTGGCTACTCTCAGCTTATCCAAATCCGTATTTTGGAAAAAATATTGTTTAGTTTTTGATTATACTTTGATTATATATATATTTATTATTTTGTCAAGAATTATGAATACCCCAATGCCAAGCATTGGGGCCTGACGCGAAGGAGGGTCAATAAAATAAGACTCCAAATAATAATCTGAAGTCTTATTTATATCCCTCCTAAATTTATCAATAATTGCTAAACTTAGGAGGGGGCTGGTCTGTGTTAGACATTTGTTGTTATTTGACCAGCCTTGTGTGTGGGGGTTCTAGGCGGGAATTTAGCGAGCAGTTATGCGATTGGTCACAAGTGCTTCCAAAAACCTTTGTTCCAAGGCATGAATTTGGAGGAGAGTTGTCTAGCTTTTGGCCGAAGCCAGCTTAGAGCAGATAAATATACTGAAATTATTGAGTTAGAGACCCAATAAAATCTAGTTTTTTATCTGTTCTCTTTACTCCAAGTTCATACCTTGGAAAAAAGCGCTGTTTTAAAGAGCTTTTGATGTTAATATGGAATTATAGCATATATTTATAAGTTTGTCAAGAGTTGTATTTTCTTGACAAAAGCCTTGATTTTACTATAAGATATGAGCATTCTAGCAGTTAAAAATTATCGACCAATTTCCGGCCCTGAGTGGTTCAGGCCCGAATAGGAGGTCGATCACCCTATGGGTGGTAAAACTGAAATATATGCCAAATTACAAACAAATTGAGAAAGTCTTGGACTTAGCTAGCAAAACTGGCGATAAAGTGATTATTTTATCTGACTATCATGATCCTTATGTGGTTATGAGCGTCAAAGATTATGAAGCTTTGCTTCATGGGCCATCTTCAGTCAAAGGTCTATCAGAAGATGAACTTTTGGACAAAATAAATCGCGATATTGCTATTTGGAAAGCGTCTCAGGACAATTTAGCTGACTATAGTCTGGAAGATTTTAGGGTTGAAACTTTGAGAAAAGATTCTAAAAACAAAGAAAAGCCAGTGACTACAACTACGGAAAATATTATTGATAATCCTGACTTTGAAGAAGCTAATAAATATTATGTTGAGCCAATAGATTAGTTTATTACTAACCCCATTAGAAGTTATTTATAAATGGGGCTAATATTAGTCAAAAAACTATAAAATCATTGTTTTGGGCTCAAGGGCTTGCCAAAAGCAAAAAACAGTGCTATAATCTTTGTGTTTTTCAGTTAAGAGCTGACCCCGCTTTGTGGGGAAAAAACAATTAAGATATAATAAGTAATTTAATTAAGATAGTTGGATCACAAATTCCCCTTAACAGGGATGCTATCGTTTAGGAGAAAAATTAGAAATGGCAGAAATTTTTAAACGAGAAAAACCACATGTTAATGTGGGTACCATTGGTCACGTTGACCACGGTAAAACTACTTTGACCGCCGCTATTTTAAAGGTGTTGTTAGCTCACGGTGGTATTGCTCAGCAAAAAGATGTTGATCAAATTGATAATGCTCCAGAAGAAAGAGAGCGTGGTATTACCATTGCTACTGCTCATGTTGAGTATGAATCAGACAAAAGACACTACGCGCACGTTGACTGCCCAGGTCATGCTGACTATGTCAAAAACATGATTACCGGCGCCGCTCAAATGGATGGCGCTATCTTAGTAGTTTCCGCCGCTGATGGTCCAATGCCTCAAACCAGAGAACATATTTTATTAGCTCGTCAGGTTGGCGTGCCTTACATTGTTGTTTTCTTAAACAAAATGGATCAAGTTGATGATCCAGAATTAGTTGATTTGGTGGAAGAGGAAATCAGAGATTTATTGAAAAAATATGAATTTCCTGGTGATAAAACACCTATTATTCGTGGCTCTGCCTTAAAGGCTTTGGAAAATCCCAATGGCGATGATTCTAAACCAATTTTAGATTTGATAAAAACTTTAGATGAATATATTCCTGAACCAGTTCGTGATACTGAACATCCATTTTTAATGCCAATTGAAGATATTTTTTCAATTGAAGGTCGTGGCACTGTTGTTACTGGCCGTATTGAAAGAGGTATTGTTAAATTGAATGATGAAGTGGCTTTGATTGGACTTAGAGATACCACCAAGACCATTGTTACTGGTATTGAAATGTTTAACAAGCAGTTAGAAGAAGGTAGAGCTGGTGATAACGCCGGTATTCTTCTTCGCGGTACCAAAAAAGACGAAGTAGAGCGCGGTCAGGTTTTAGCCAAACCGGGTTCTATTACTCCGCATACTGAATTTGAAGCCGAAGCTTATATTTTGAGCAAAGAAGAAGGTGGCCGTCATACCCCATTCTTCAAAGGTTATAAACCACAGTTTTATATTCGAACTACTGATGTAACTGGTGAAGTTCATTTGCCAGAAGGTACTGAAATGGTTATGCCGGGAGACACTATTAATTTGACTATCAAATTGATTGCTCCAGTAGCTTTGGAAGAAAAATCCAAGTTCGCTATTCGTGAAGGTGGACGTACTGTTGGCGCCGCTGTGGTAACCAAAATTTTAAAGTAA
>JAUYFP010000063.1 GCA_030690875.1 bacterium
AGTTGGCGGTATGAGAATATTTAGGCCAGAAGTTATGATTGCTGTTCCCGCCGGCATTACTTCTACTGAAAGACGCGCGGTTATTGACGCCACCTTAAACGCTGGCGCTAAGGCCGCTTACATCATCAAAGAGCCGATAGCGGCTGCTATTGGCGCGGATATTCCTATTGGTAGCGCTTCTGGTCATATGATTGTGGATATGGGTGGAGGAACTAGTGAAATAGCGGTTATATCATTGGGCGGTATTGTGGCCAACACTTCGGTAAGAATCGGTGGTAATAAATATGATACGGCTATTTCCGAATTTATAAAGAAAAAATATAATCTGGCTATCGGCGAGAGAACAGCCGAAGACGCTAAAATAAAAATCGGCTCAGCCCAATTTTTGCCTAAAGGTGAAAAATTATTTATGGAAATCAAAGGCCGAGATATGATCAGTGGTTTGCCAAAAATTGTGGAGATAAGCTCAGATGATATTACCGAAGCCTTGCAAAATGAGCTCCAAGGCCTCATTACAGCGGTTAAATCAGTGCTTTATAATACACCGCCGGAATTATCAGCTGACATCATGGACAAGGGTATGGTGCTTTCTGGGGGCACGGCCTTATTGAGAAACATCGATAAATTACTGGCGCAAGCTACTGGCGTAGCCGCTTATGTTGCCGATGACCCACTATTATGTGTAGCTCGTGGCACAGGTATTGCTTTAGAAAATTTAGAAAGTTATAAGCGAAGTATTTTATCCGCCAAATAGCTAATTAATTGCTTAGTAGTATAATTGAATAATTGCCTAATAGTAAACAATTACCCTATTATTCAATTAACAATTAATCTATTATGAAAATAGGTTTAGAAGCAACTCGCGCCAACAAACAATACAAAACCGGTACTGAATGGTATGCTTGGCATCTTTTGCAAGAATTTAAAAAAATAGATAAGCAAAACAAATTTATTGTTTATTATAATAAATTTTTAGCCGGCGATTTAATGGATGCGCCGGATAATTTTTGCTTCAAAAATTTGTCCTGGCCATTTAAGAAATTTTGGACTCATTTAAGATTGGGTTGGGAATTGCTAATTCATCCAGTTGATAAATTTTTTGCCACCAACGCCCTACCTATTTTTGGTCGGGCGGAGTTTATTGTTACTATTCATGATTTAGGATTTTATAAAAATCCGGAGCTTTATCATCCCTTAGAGCGTATTTATCAAAAATTATTCCACCAGCTGGCTATTAGACGCGCCAAAAAAATAATTGCCATATCCGAGACCACTAAGAATGATATTATAAAATATTTTCCTCAGGCCAAAGACAAAATAAAAGTCATTTATTTGGGCTGGAATAAGCATGTTTTTGCTCCAATAAGTGATTTGAAAAAATCAGCTTTTATAGAAAAAAATGATTATCCGGACAATTATTTGCTTTATATCGGGCGTTTGGAAACTAAAAAAAATATTCAGAATTTAATCAAGGCTTATAAAAAGACTACTCGTCAATGGCCGCTTATTTTGGCTGGACGCCCAGGAAATTTTGGTTGGGAGGAAATTCAAAAATTAGCCAATGATCCGGAAATAAAAGATGATATTATTCTTTTGGGCTACATTAGCCAAGCTAACTATCCAAAATTAATGGCCTCAGCCAGCGCTTTTATTTTCCCTTCAAAATTTGAGGGCTTTGGTCTGCCGGTTTTAGAAGCAATGGCTTCCAATGTGCCAGTGGCTTGTTCAAACATTTCGGCTCTAAAGGAAGTAGCTGGTGACGCGGCTATATTTTTTAATCCGGAAAATATAAACGACATCAAAGATAAAATTCAAGAACTTTTTGATAATCAGTCTTTGCGAGAATCTTTAAAGGAAAAAGGAATCAAGAGAGCGGGGGATTTTTCTTGGGAAAAAACAGCCAAAGAAACCCTGACTTATATATTGGGATAAAAAATATTTTTGCAATTAAAAAAGGCCTAATAACCTTATAAGCCGAATTCTGTCCTTCGACTCCACCTCGCTACGCTCGGTTTCGCTCAGGATCTTCGATCATCAAGTGGTCCTTAGACCACAAGCGAAGCCGAATGCAATGAGGCGGAGTCGAGTGGTAATCATCTATCTAGGTCTTAAATTGCTTCAAGACTCAAGCAGCTTACCCGCCCTACTTGCGCAGGGCCTATTTAGCCTTTCACCAGATAAAGTTTGCCTCTTTTCCTAAGTCACCTTAGGAACGTGTCTGCTTATTATCAGACAATTTCACCCTTATTGCCCAGTGGGCAAAGGAGTATTTTCTGTTGTACTTGTTCTAGTTCCTAGCTCGCGCTAGAAAGTGGTTGCCGTTAGCAACTATCTTTTTATTGGTGTTCGGACTTTCCTCCCTTCCACCAAAGGTGGAACGGCGATTACCTAGGTTATTAAGCCTTCTGCTGTATATATACAATATTTTATGATTTTTGTCAAGAACTATAAATACCCCAATGCCAAGCATTAATACCTGCTTATTTATTTACTAAGATCCCACGTGCCTCGTCCCGCCCTCCGTAGCTATGATATTATTATATTTCAAGCTGGTTAATCTTCGCTATTCTTCTCCAATGCCAAGCATTGGGGCCTGACGCGAAGGAGGGTCAAGGTTTTTTGTATTTACTAAATATAGCGCAAATGTTATGATATTTACAGCTAAAACTTATGAAAAAAGCGGACTTTATCACCAATATAGTTTTGGTGCCAATAGATTTTATTTTAGTCTTATTATCGGCCATTACTGCCTATTTTTTTAGATTTTCCGAATCTATATCCCAGTTAAGGCCAGTTTTTTATGAAATACCTTTTTCCGAATACTTAAATTTGAGTTTAAAAGTAAGCTTTTTTGCCGTTGTTATTTTTGCGTTTAGCGGATTTTATACAATGGATAGCAAAAAACTGACCAAAGAATTTCCCAAAATATTGACCGGCGTATCGACAGTAGTCATTTTTTTGATTTTGGCGATTTTTTGGCAAAGAGAATTATTTTCTTCCCGATTTATAATAATCACTTCTTGGGTTTTGGCTATTGCGTATCTTTTCCTCGCGCGCATAATAACTTTTAGTATTAGAAATTTATTTTTTAGAAGAGGGAGAGGATTGGCTAATGTGATAATTTTAGGAAATCAGATTGATCGTCAGCCAATAGTTGATTTGTATAACAAAAAACCGCAATTGGGTTTTAAGATAGTAGCGGAATTGGCCAGTTTATCTGATTTGTTAAACTCTCAAAGCATAAAAAAACAAGTTGAAGACAAGAAAATAGATGATATTATCCAAACTGATTCTTCCATACCAAAAGATGGCGCTCTTGACCTTTTGACTTATTGTCAGGAAAACCAAATTAGTCTGCGCTATGTGGCTAGTTTATTTCAGGCGCAAAATCTTAATGTGGAATTAAGCTCTTTAGCTGGTTTGCCAATAGTAGAAATCAAAGAAACAACCTTAGATGGTTGGCGTCGAGTTTATAAAAGAATTTTTGATTTTATAATGGCGATTTTTCTTTTACTTATCTTGTCGCCATTATTTTTAGTCTTGGCAATTAGCATAAAATTCAGTTCTGTTGGTCCGGTTTTTGTCAAATTGTCCAGAGTCGGCAGAAAAGGCAGAATTTTTAAGATGTATAAATTTAGGTCAATGGTTAAAGACGCCCACAAAATGAAAGCTGAGGTTATGAAGTATAATGAAAGAAGTGACGGGCCTTTATTTAAAATGACTAATGATCCGCGCATAACAAAAGTCGGTCGATTTATTAGAAAAACCAGTTTAGACGAATTGCCTCAGTTATTTAATGTGCTCATAGGCAATATGAGTTTAGTTGGCCCCAGACCGCATGAGCCAGAAGAAGTTGGTAGTTATCAGCGCGGTTATAAAAAACTTTTGACGCTTAAACCAGGAATGACTGGCATGGCGCAAGTTTCTGGTCGTAGTAATTTATTTTTTGCCGAAGAAGCAAAATTAGATATTTTTTATATTGAAAATTGGTCCATACTTTTGGATTTGATTATAATTTTAAAAACTCCAAAAGCGATGTTTAAAGGCGACAGAGTATGACCCCGTTAGAAATTTACGAGATTTAATTTGGCACTAAGGTATAATGAAGTGAATCATTTGTTATAATCACTGACAAAATTCGTAAATAATATTAAAATTATTGAGTATGTATTTTACTTTATGCTAAGAGTAGAACAAAGGAGAATTTCTAACGGGGTGAAAAAGATAGCCTTGGCGCACGATCATTTGTTTCAAATTGGCGGCGCGGAAAAAGTGCTGGCGTCTTTGGTAAACATTTTTAGCGATTCACCGGTTTATACTTTGATAAACAATCAAAAAGTCAGCGCTAAGATATTAAAGCAGGATATAATCAGGACTTCTTATTTGCAAAAAATTCCCAATATTTCAGCGATTTTTAAATATTTTTTGGTACTGATGCCTCGGGCTTGGCAAAAAATAGATTTGAGCGATTTTGAGCTCATTATCAGCTCCTCCTCATCTTTTGTCAAAGGAGTGAGCCATGGTGGCAATACCAAGCATATTTGCTATTGCCATGCGCCAACTAGATACCTTTGGGATGAAAAAGAAGAATATATCGGTAATTTGCCAGAGGGAAGACTCCTTAAAAAACTTTTGCCAAGAGTCTTGGAAAAATTGCAGAATTGGGATTTTGATAAAGCCCAGAAAGTGGATTATTTTATTGCCAATTCTAATTATATTGCTGATAAGATACGAAAATATTACAAAAGAAAATCATTGGTTATTTATCCGCCAATAAAAGTAGCTGATTTTTTTATTAGCGATAAGGTAGAGGATTACTATTTGATAGTTTCCCGCTTACGTCCTTATAAAAAAGTTGATTTGGCTATTACGGCTTTTAATAACCTAAAATTACCATTGAAAATTATCGGTA
>JAUYFP010000067.1 GCA_030690875.1 bacterium
GTTGGCCAAAGTAACTGTCTTAGTGGTAACGCCGGCGCTGTTTCCTTTGACACCATCAGGAGCAGACACAACTTCCAAAATAATTTTAGCCGGTAAAGAAATAGACACTGGTCGGCTGTTGAAAATCAAAACATTTACTTCTTGACCTTCGCTGAGATATTTTGTCAAATCGCCCAAGGCCAGGCCGTTAAACTGAAATTGCTCAAAATCAGCATTATCCATGAAAAAATAATCGCCTTCTTGTTCATACAAAAAATTTGCTTTACGGTGATCCAAATCAGCTTCCGCTATGCTATCAGAACCAGAAAAAGTTTTTTCCAGAGTGTTACCACTAATCAAATTTTTTAATTTTGTTTTGACCACTGCTCCACCCCGAGCAACCTTAATATGTTGAGCCAAAACTATTTGATAAGGTTCGTTATCAATAGAAATAACGCGACCTAATTTTAAATCGCTAAGTGATAACATAAATTATTTGCTAATATAAGGAAGTAGGGCCATAAAACGAGCCCTCTTAATACCTTGGGCTAAATCTCTTTGGTGTTTTGAACAAACTCCGCTTCTCCTTTTAGGAACAATCTTTCCATAAGATGAAGTGAATTTTTTAAGTTGTTGCCAATTTTTGTAATCAATGTGCTCTATATTATTGACACAAAAATAACAATATTTACTTTTCTGCTTTTTATGCATAATGATTTATAAATAAAAATGTTTATTAAAATGGAATGTCCTCGATACTTATTTCTTCTTCTGAATCAGGTGATTTCTTGACTGCCGATCCGCTACCCGGTCCGAAATCCACCATTGGCTCTGAATCTTTTGGCTCTGGCTGAACACCTTCATTATTAGTCTGATAATTGCCACCTGAACTGGCGCCAACTCTATCAAGCATTATCATATTATCAGCGATTATTTCAGTTTTATATCTTTTCACGCCATTGGGATCGTCCCAAGATCTGGTTTGCAAGCGTCCCTCAATATAGACCTTAGAGCCTTTTTTTAAGTATTGGCTAGTGATTTCTGCCAAGCGTCGCCAAGCGACTACATTATGAAACTCCGCTCTCTCTTGCTTCTGTCCGCTTTGATCTTTCCAAACCAAATTGGTAGCAATGGAAAAAGAAGTTACATTTTGACCGCCAGTGGTAGAACGCATCTCCGGATCACGCACTACATTGCCGATGATCATTACTTTGTTTAAATCCATATAATTTTAATAAATTATAAGATAAATTAATCTATTTTTGGACCAGCTTCCAAAATCTCATCCAGTTGCTTGTCAATATCTTTAAGGTCTACTTTTATGTCTTCAGTTTTAGCTGGTTTTTTGAACTCTCTTGGCTTATACTCAGATCGCCTTGGTTTTTCAGACCTGGTTTTTCTAAAAATTTTGCCTTCTGGGACATCGGCAAACTTACTCATATCTACTTTTGATTTGTCGGAAACCTTATCTTTCTTAATAATCAAATGACGTAAAATATTGTTATTGTGCCTTAATTTTACATCTAAATCTTTTAAAGCCTGCTTTTCTTCCAAACTAAACTCCAAAAACACGTAAAAACCATGTTTCTGTTTTTTAATTGGATAGGTCAATTTTTTTCGACCCATAAAATAAGGCTCGCTGATAATGTCGGCCTTGTTTTCCTTTAAATAGCCCAAAACCTCCTGCTTCAAAGCCTCGTGCTCTGTTTCAGGAACTAGCGGACTAATAATAAAACTTAGTTCGTATTTCATCTTCTTTTATCTAATTACCTTGATTTTTCTTTCAAGGGCATCCTTTGCCTTTTGCCTTTAAGGCAAGACGCGTGGTTAATTTCCGCCAAAGACGGACTCCGTTAAGCGGAGAAATAAGCTTGATTGAATTTTATAGACTTAGACCACTCTAACATAAATAATAATCAAAGTCAACAGCTCAACCTCGAAGGTTGAAAAATCAACCTTCGAGGTTGATATTGTCTAAATAAGGTTTTTGAATTATCATATAACATATGAACAAATACATATTTATCTTCGGCACTTGGCCGGAAATATCCAAAAAAGAAATCGCCAGCATATTGAACTCCGCCGACGATGGGCTGGAAATAAGCGGTCCTAATTTTGCCGTGTATAAAACCAAAAAAACCGCCGAAGAATTGCAAAAAATTCTAGGTGGCACTGTCAAAATAGCTAAATTTATCAAAAAAATCGACGACCTTGAAGAATTAGACAGCCGAACATGGCAAAGCTACCTAAACCTTGATGCAAACAAAAAAACACATTTTGGTTTTAGCTTATACAACGACTCTTGGAAAAACCACAAGCAAATAGATCTCTTGGCCTGCGAATTAAAAAAAAATCTAAAAGGTCAGGGCTATAAAGCCCGTTATGTTTCCAGCCGGCAAAAAGAATTATCCTCAGTTATTGTCAAAAAGAATGAGCTTCTGGGTCAAGAATTGGTAATTATAAAAAATGACCCTAGCTTTATCTTGGGAATTACCCAAAGCGTCCAAGATTTTGCCAGCTATTCATCACGCGATTTCAGCCGACCAGAACGGGATGACCGTTCTGGCATGTTGCCACCAAAATTAGCGCAAATGATGATAAATTTAGCTGGCGCTGACAGAAATAAAGTCATTTTGGACCCATTTTGCGGTTCCGGCACCGTGCTTCAAGAAGCCTTACTTTTGGGATTTAAGGAAATTTATGGCGCGGACATTAGTCAAAAAGCTATTAGTGACAGCCAAGAAAATATCAATTGGC
>JAUYFP010000069.1 GCA_030690875.1 bacterium
CATGGCTTCACTGACCGCCGCGCTATCAAGACCTGATGCCAAAGAAAAAATAAACAGCATCACTCCTGAGGGCGTAGAAGCTCGCGTCCCTTACCGTGGCGAAGTTATAAATATCATCAGCCAATATATCGGCGGACTAAAATCAGGCATGAGTTACGGCAATGCTCGTAACTTAGACGAACTGCGCAAAAATGCTGAGTTTATCAAAATAACCAATGCTGGTGTTGTGGAATCCAACTCGCATGACAACGAAGTTTTATAAACTCATCAATAGTGCTATAATATAGCTGTTAATAATTAAACTTGAAATATATGAACAAGTTAAAATTTTTAAGTTTATTTGCTTTTAGTTTAATGGGACTAATATTTTTTGCGCCAAGAGCGCTGGCTCAAGAAACTGATCTGAGCAATGTCTCGGCCGAATTTGAATTAGATGAAATACAAGCAGAAGATTTGGATATAAAAGAACCAATAGTTTTACCAGGCGATTCGGGATACTGGTGGCAAAATCTAAAAGAAAACATCGGATTATTTTTCACTTTTGATGAGCAAAAAAGAGTGGAAAAAATGGAACAAAATGCTAGCCGACGAATTATAGAAGCCAAAAAATTGAGCGCCAGTGGTACAGCTAACGCAGCCGACAGAGTCAGTGAGGCTTTGACTCGCTATCAAGACTTAATGGATAAATTAAGAATAAAATTTGAAACCAATCCGGATTTGAAAGAAAAAATGTTGGAAAAATTTGATGCCAATGCGCTTCGCCATCAAGAAGTGCTCACTGATGTCATTGAAAAATTAAACGACAAAGCCAGCGCCGAACAAATTCAAAATTTAGAAAGAATAAGAGAGCAAAGCTCCCTGAATTGGTACAAGGTCAACAAAGAGACAATTCAAGAAAGGTTAGAAAACGCAATTGAAAAAAATAATTCTGGCAGTAAATTTAGACAAATAAAAAATATTGCTGTCTTAGAACAGCTGGCCGACATTTTGCCGGATGAAGCTGGCGATCAAATAGAAGCGGCCAAAGTTCGAGCCGAAGAAAAATTGGCAGACAAAATAAACAACCTTTCTAACGCTGAAAAAGACGAAATGGAAAAATACATAGACAATATTGCCGGAAGCAGAATAGTCAAACAAAAAATGCTCAGCAATATGTCGGAAGCTGATGCTTTACCTCAGGCCATTAGAAATCGGCTGGAAAATATCGCTAGTCAATCCATCCAGGCACTCAAAGAAGAATTTGAAAATATGGAGACCGCTGAGCAAGAAGAATTTCTAGAGCAATTTGAAAATAATGCTCACCCGATATATTTACAACTCTTGAAAGAAATGCCGGTAACTGATGATTTAAAAAACACCATGAATCAGCTACGAGAAAGACAAGAAGAACAAATAAGAACGCAAATTGAGCAAACTAGCGACCCAATTAGATTAAGAAACATGGAAATGAATCTAGAAAATTCTCCGGCGTTAAGAAGACAAGCTCAAGAACAACGAAGAGAAGTCACATCTGACGATCAAGAATAATCATAAACAAATCAATCTAGCCCTTCCTGTCTGCCGGTCTTCAACTCTGAGGGATGAGCCCCTAGGATCAGACTCTAATGAGTAGGCATAACGCTAAGAGCTGGGTTGATTTTTTATAGTAAAATATATACAATACTGGGCATGATAAAGAAGAAGTTTCATCTGATAATATTTGGCTGTCAAATGAATTACTCAGACGCCGAGCGTCTGTCTTCAGTTTTACAAAATCTTGGCTATCAAGAAACCCAAAATGAAAATGAAGCTGATTTAATAGCTATTATCGCCTGCTCAGTTAGACAAGCCGCAGTTGATAGGATATACGGCAAATTACGCAACTGGCAAATAGTCAAAGAAAAAAAACCACTAATAACACTCCTTTCCGGCTGTGTTTTGCCTCGCGATCAAAAAAAACTCAAAGACAAATTTGATTTATTTATTGATATCAAAAATCTCCACAATTTAGCCAAGGAGTTAAAAAAAATCGCTCCCGAGAAAAAACTGGCTCTGCCCGATTTCTTTGATATTTCCCCAAGTTATAAATCAAGCTACCGCGCCTATGTGCCGATAATGACTGGCTGTAATAAATTTTGCTCTTATTGCGCTGTGCCTTATACCAGAGGACGAGAAATTTCCCGTCCAGCCAAAGATATTCTGAAAGAAATAAAAGGGCTCTTGAAAAATGGCTATAAGGAAATAATTCTTTTGGGTCAAAATGTAAACAGCTACGGCAAAGATTTGATAAAAAAAGGCAAAGCAGAGCCGAATTTTCCCGAGCTACTCAAACAAATAGACGCTTTGGCTGATCATTTTTGGCTAAAATTTTTAACTAGCCACCCTTATGATATGTCTGATGAGCTTATTGAAGCCATGGGCCAATGCAAAAATCTAAACGATTATATCCACTTACCTGTGCAATCCGGCTCAAACAAAATTCTTAAACTGATGAATCGGCATTATACAATCTCCGAGTATAAAAAATTGATAAAAAAAATCCGCTTGGCCATGCCCAAAATTTCTATTTCTACCGATATTATTGTTGGTTTTTGCTCGGAAAACAATGCTGATTTCCAAGCTACTTTAAAACTAGCCAAAGATTTGAACTATAATATGGCCTATTTTGGCCAATATTCAAACCGAGCGGGCACAGTAGCCGCTCAGCTCTACAATGATGATGTGCCTAAAAATATCAAAAAATCCCGCTGGCAAAAACTGAACAAAATAATTGCTCAGCAGTCTTTGGCTTTTAACCAAAGCTTAATTGGCCAAAGCCGAGAAGTTTTGATAGACGCAGTAAAAAAAGATAAAGACGGCTTTAGCAATATCGGTAAAATATCAAACTACACGCTAATTCATATAAAAACCAAGCAAGTCCTGAAAGTTGGCCAATTTTATTTAGCCAAAATAAAAAGCGCCAGCTCTTGGGGACTGAGTGGAGAATTGGCAACCATTGGCAAGAGGCAAGGCAAAAAATCTAAAATAATCGTAGTGCTTGGCCCAACAGCCGCTGGCAAATCGGCCTTGGCTGTTAAAATCGCTAAGCAGTTTAATGGTGAGATAATTTCCGCTGATTCCCGACAAATTTATCAAGGACTAGATATTGCCAGCAATAAGATTAGCAAAAAAGAAAAACAAGGTGTCCCCCACCACCTCTTGGATAT